>NZ_JBHZBH010000016.1:0-173081 GCF_042754765.1 Nonomuraea sp. NPDC059194
CCACCCAGCCGGACACACAGAAAAGGATGATCAGGCGGAAACTTCCGCCGTGCCGATTGACTCAGCCGACACCGTCAAGGCGTGAGTCATCGAGGTCGGTGGTGGTGGTTTGTCCGGAAGACAGGAGCCTTGCCCGTTGAGAATCGAACGGGCAAGGCTGCCGTCCCTTCGGTGGACATGAAAAAAATAACCTATCCACAGCCCGAACTCATGGCCATTCGGGGCGTCGCCTCGCGCATTCTGAAAACGTCAATCAAACGCTTTCCAGCGCCCAGGGGAACGTCGCGAAGATCTCCCGCCCAGACAAATTCCGCGCCGAAACGCGCGGTCAACTGTCAATTCTACGGCTGCTGCGGCAAATGGCCCGCGTGTCGCATGGGATGGTTGACAGACGAGGACTGTCGCCAGGGGAAGAACGCGTGGTGAACCGATGACCAGGACCAGACGAGGGCTGTCGGCCATTCTGCTTGTCGGCTGCCTGGGAAGCGGATATGACACGCCGGTCTCCGGCGGCCTGGCGGTGAATGCGGCAGTGGAAATGATTGGCCTCCCCTATTCGTGGGGTGGCGGGGGAGTGGCAGGCCCGAGTCTCGGAAAAGGGCGCGGCGCCATGACGTTCGGGTTCGACTGCTCGGGGCTCGCCCAGTACGCGTGGGCGCAGGCGGGGGTGCGCATCGGGCGCACGGCGCGGGATCAGTGGAAGAACGGCTGGCGGGTACCCGAGGGGCAGGTGCAGCCGGGGGACCTGGTCTTCTACGACAGCGACCCGAAGTCGCCGGGGCCCGAGCACGTGGGCATCGCCGTCGACGGGGAGCGGATCGTGCACGCGCCGTCCACGGGCGGGTTCGTGACGTATGCGCCGCTGATCAGGCGCGGATACCTGGGGGCGGTCCGCCCCGGAATGAGCCCCGACATGGAAGCGGTCCGCCCCGCTGGGACGGCTCCGGCGACGTCTGAGGTCGCGACCAGATAACCGGAGATCCACGCGGGACGGACTCGCTGACTACCGTTTCAGATGAGGGCGAATCGCTGCTGAGCGTTGTTCGTCATCTCTGATATTCCTGGACTGCCTGAGGCCTGCCCAGGTCTGTGCCGTGGTGCACGGCGAAACCAGCCTTGTGCCCTGCTGTTCGCGATGAGCGGTCCGCTCTGGAGAAGCGGACCGCCCCAACTGACACCAGAAAGAACTGCGTCACAAGGGGGAGTGCAATTCGTTTCAATGGGACGGATCAGTGTCAGAACATCTCGCGTCCAACGAGTTCGGACTAGTCGTCGTTCTCGCAGTACTCGACGTCCTGGTCGATGTGGGCACCCAGGACGCCGATAGCGATCGGGCTGTTCTGGTTCACCACGTTCAGGTCCAGGCCAATCACTTCCTTGACGAGGACGAGGAGCCCTTCCTTGTCGTTGTCGTGGATGTTGGCGACCGGCGAGCACCTGTGCTCGTTGTGGATCTTCTTGTCGTCCTTCTTCGGGTAGTCATCCGCGTAAGCGGTGGCCGACCCGGCGAAGACGGTGCTGGCGATGGCTGCACCAATGAGGATGCGGCGAAGCATGTGTGTCCTCCGTTGAGATGGCCGGCGGATAAATCCGCTGCCGTTAGTCGTTTCTGGCAGAGCACCAAAGCGCTCGGCAATCATAATGGGCGATCACCTGGGTGCTTTCAAGTGGATTCCTACCGTGCCAGGACCAAAGGTCAGTATTCTTTCGGTAGTCCCGCGGCCCCTCCGCTAAACCTGTGCCCCAAGACTCTGAGTATTGCGGAACCTTCCTTACCCGCATTCGGGAAAAGGGTGTTGTTCGTTTGGCCTCTCTTGGGCTGCGGTAAACATGGACGAAAGAGAGCGTCGGCGGGGCGCAGACTCCATGCTGGCGCCAAGTTGACTATTCGGAGCATCTCCGGCATCACACGGAAGCCCTGCGAGAATGGGCAATCAGCGGAGCTGCCCGCTGGAATCGGGCGATAGTCTCACGGCGGACACTCCGTGCCTTCTTTGCAAAAGGAGTCGTTACGGGATCTTGTGGACCTCTGGCCTAGTGGTCCGGTTTATTCCATCCAGGGCTGTGGCATGACTAGTTATCGGCTGGGTTGGACGGAAGAATCACGTTTCAGATGATGGCGAATCGCTGCTGAGCGTTGTTCGCCATCTCTGATATTCCTGGACTGCCCGAGGCCTGCCAGGCCTGTGCCGTGGTGCACGACGAGACCAGCCTTGTGTCCTGCTGTTCGCGATGGGCGGTCCGCTCTGGAGAAGCGGACCGCACAGCTGACACTCGAAAGAACTGCGTTAGGAGGGATTGCAATTCGTTTCAATGGAACGGATCAGTGTCAGAACATCTCGCGTCCAACGAGTTCGGACTAGTCGTCGTTCTCGCAGTACTCGACGTCCTGGTCGATGTGGACACCCGCGACGCCGACAGCGATCGGGCTGTTCTGGTTAATCACGTTCAGGTTCAGGCCAATCAGCTCCTTGACGGCCTCCACCATCCCGCCCTTGTCGTTGTCGTAGATGTTGGCGACCGGCGAGCACCGGTGTTCGATGTGGACCTTCTTGTCGTCCTTCTTCGGCCAGTCATCCGCGTAAGCGGCGCTCGAGCCGACGAAGACGGTGCCGACGACCGCGGCACCAATGAGGATGCGACGAAGCATGTTTGTGTCCTCCGTTGAGATGGCCTGCGGATAAATCCGCTGCCATTAGTCGTTTCTGGCAGAGCACCAAAGCGCTCGGCAATCATAATGGGCTGATCACCTGGGTGCTTTCAAGTGGATTCCTACCGTGCCAGGACCAAAGGTCAGTATTCTTTCGGTAGTCCGGCGGCCCCTCCGCTAAACCTGTGCCCCCGAGACTCTGTGTATTACGGAACCTTCCTTACCCGCATTCGGGAAAAGGGTGTTGTCCGTTTGGCCTCTCTTGGGCTGCGGTAAACATGGACGAAAGAGAGTGTCGGCGGGGCGCAGACTCCATGCTGGTGCCAAGTTGACTATTCGGAGCATCTCCGGCATCACGCGGAAGCCCTGCGAGAAAGGGCAATCAGCGGAACTGCCCTCCGGAATCGGACGATAGTCTCACGGCGGACACTCCGCGCCTCCTTTGCAAAAGGAGTCGTTACGGGATCTTGCCGACCTCTGGCCTAGTGGTCCGGTTTATTTCATCCAGGGCTGTGGCATGACTAGTCATCGGTTGGGCTGGACTGAAAAATCACGACCGGATGGCTAATAGTGCGTTTTCAGCACTATGTCGGACTTTCTTTTTGAGTAGTGAGTCTTGGAGGTCATATGGGGAGCGGGCACGGCTGATCCGTCCATGGGCTGGGTAGATCGGCGCTACCCAGGTCTGTCATGAAGTTCGCTACTTCTGCAGGCCATGCACACGAAATGGACAAATATGACGACACAGAACGGCCTTCCGCAGCGTCGCGGAAGTGTTCGCAAGCTGACGCTGGCGGCCCTCACCATGGGCGCCCTCCTCCTGCCCTCCGCCCAGGCGTGGGGAGCGTCGAGCGCTGTTCTCGGAGTCCAGACCGCCGCTCAGCCGACGGTCCTCTCCCACGGGAAGTCACTGCAGGGCTGCAGCGGGCACGGCTGCAAGATCAGGCGCTGCTGCAGCCGCCACCACTGCCACTGCCCGCGTGGTCCCCGTGGTCCTCGGGGGCCGCGTGGTCCGCAGGGACCGAAGGGTCTACAGGGTCCGAAGGGTATGCAGGGTCCGAAGGGCGACAAGGGCGCCACGGGTCCGGGTGGCAGCGTCGCCACCGCCTTCCTCAAGAAGTGGAAGTTCGTCGCCACGGTGACGAGCGACGGAAGGACCCTCGTTCGCGACCCGCGCACCATGCCCTCGTGGCACGACCTGTCGACGGTGGAGAACTACCCGGGCAACGCCGTCGCCGTCGCGCTGGCGACCTCGGGTCCCGACCTGCACGTGACCGTCCGCAACGCCGAGGGCAAGATCGCCCATTCGGCTTGCCGCGTCTGGCCTGTGCCCGGTGAGGAAGAGGACGACGAGTACGAGAACGAGCCGTGGCCCGGCAACTGCGAGCCGTTCTGGGACATGACCCCGCCGAGCTAACACCCTGCTCTCGCCCGACCAGGGCACATGAGAGCCGGCCACCGCATGATCACCCGAGATCATGCGGTGGCCGCGGCCTTTTCCGGCCCCGGCCGCTCCCGACTGCTTCCGGCCGCTCCCGGCCGCGCGCCAGGAGCCCAGGACCCGGCCGGGTGTCCGGGGCCCGGGACGCTGGAACGGATGTCCGGGGGCCAGACCTCCGGAGAATGCCCGGAGCCGGGCGGCCCTAGATGAAGGTGCGGGCGGTCCACAGTTCGGGGAAGACCGTGCGCGCCATGCTGCGCTCCAGCCAGACCAGTCCCGCCGAGCCGCCGCTGCCCGCCTTGGCGCCCATCGCTCGCCGTACGGCCTGCAAGTGCTGGTAGCGCCAGTCGCCGAAGCCCTCGGCCACGTCCGCCAGCGCCTCGCCGAGCATGCGCAGGTAGTTGCCGGGCCCGGTGTCGCCGTAGATCGACACCCACGCGTCGACCACGCCCTCCCCGCCGGCGACCAGGCCGCGCCGCTCCAGCAGCGCGATCACCTCGTCCCACAGCGACGGCGACTCCAGGCTGTCCACGAGTTCGGCGTAGACCTCGGGCTGGCGCCTGAACGGCCGGATCAGCGACTCGGTCTTGAGCCCCAGCGCGAACTCCAGGTGCCGGTACATCGCGGACTGGAAGCCAGAACCCTCACCGAGCAGGTCCCTGAACCGGTTGAACTCGGCGGGGGTCATCCAGCGCAGCCCCCGCCAGGCGGCGTTGAGCCCGTCCAGGTGCAGCGCGGCCCTGCGCAGCGGCGCGAGCGCCCCCCACACATCGTCGTCGCGCAGCAGCCCCTGGGCCTGGCGCAGCTCGAAGCGGATCAGCCCGAAGTACAGCTCCATGATCTGGCTGATCATCAGGAAGGACATCTCGCCCGGGTCGTCGCTCAACGTCCGCTGCAGGGTGTGCAGCGTGCTCGCGCGCACATACCTGTCGTACGGCACGCGACGGTCGAACTCGAGCGTCGGCGCACCGCCGTTGGCCTCGGCTCTCTCGTCTCGCTCGACGGCGGTCCTGGGCATGACTTCCATGCGCCTCATCCTGCCGCCGCGCCTCGCCGAGTGGAATGCCGATCGAACGGTCCTTAGGCTGGTTACCCACACGTTCATGGCAGATTTCGCCTTACCGCCTTTGGAAGTGAAAGTGGACGATCTGGACTGGTTGTTGCTGGGTGAACTGCAAGCCGACGCGCGGTTGTCGTTCAGCGAGCTGTCGCGCAGGGTGCACCTGTCGCCGCCCGCCGTCGCCGAGCGGGTGCGCAAACTGGAGGAGTCAGGCGTCATCGCCGGTTACCGGGCGCACGTCGACCCCAGGCACACCGGCCGCAGCGTGGTCGCGCTCGTCACGATGTCCTGTTACGGGCCGGGGTGCGTGCTGCGTCACCCGGAGGTGCTCGACTCGGCGGACATCTTCGAGGTGCACAGGGTGACCGGCGGAGCGTGCTGCGTGCTGAGGGTCGCCGTGGCCACGATGGAGGACTTCGAGTCGCTGATCGACAGGCTCGCCGGGTACGGCACGCCGTCCAGCTCGATGGTGCTGTCGAGCCCCGTGCCCTGGCGTCCGACCCAACCCTGACCTCAGACGGAGGACCCCGAGCCCATGGGCGACACTGGGCAGCGGCAGATCTCGACGAGAGGAGACCCCATGCGTTTCGGCCTCAAGGTCAACCCGGGCACCTGGCAGGAGGCGGCCGACTGGGCGCGGGTCGCCGAGGAGTCGGGCTTCCACAGCCTGTGGACGGGCGACAACCTGCTCAACTCGCGTGACGCCGCCACCCCCGTGCACGACGGGCCCACGATCATCGCCGCGTGGGCGGCCACCACGACGCGGATCAGGGTCGGCCTGCTGATCGCCAACATGGCCTACCGGCGGCCGACCGTGCTGGCCAAGCAGGCGGTGAGCATCGACCACGTGTCGGCGGGGCGGTTCGAGCTCGGCATCGGCTCCGGTCTGTGGCCCGCCGACCACGCCATGGCCGGCGTGCCGTTCTGGAACCCCGGGGAGCGGGCCGAGCGTCTGCGGGAGTTCGTCGGCGCGGTCGACCGGCTGCTGTCGGGCGACACCCGCGACCACGAGGGCCCGCACTACCCCTACTCCGGCGCGGCGATGTCGCCCGCGCCGGTCCAGCCGCGCATCCCGCTCATCGTCGCCGCCAACGGCCCGAAGGGGCTCGCCGTGGTGGCCGACCACGCCGACGCGTGGGTGACCTTCACCGGGGCGTCCGCCGAGGAGGAGTTCTACCAGGCGTCGGTCGAGCGGTCCCGCACCCTCGACCGGCTCTGCGGCGAGCGCGGCCGGCAGCCGGGCCAGGTGCGCAGGATCCTGCTCGCGTACGGCTCGCTCACGCCGTGGGCCTCGGTCGACGACTTCGCCAGGATGGCGGAGCGCTACGAGGCGATCGGCTTCGACGAGATCGTCTGCTACGCGCCCAAGCCCGACGAGCGTGCTGTGTTCGACAAGGTCGTCAGCCGCTTCGCCTAGAACTCGGCGTCGGGCCGGTGCAGCTGCCAGAAGTCCTCCAGGTTCTGCCGGTAGAAGAGCAGGTCGCTCTCCAGCCGCTCCCTGGTGAACCGCTCGGGGTTCGCCTCGTGCAGCGCCCTGCCCATGGGAGTCCAGCACGCCTCGGCGGGTACGGCGTCGGCCCCGGGCGGCAGGAACTTCAGCGCCTCGGCGATCGCGTCGGCCGCGAACTCCCAGCCGGCGGCGACGTTCTCGAACATCTCGTCGTCGTCGGAGTTCGCGGTGAACGCCAGGCTCTCGCTGAGGGTACGGCGCGCGTAGGTTCCGGCCACGAACACCCACTGGCCAGGGTCGATCAGCTCCGAGCGCCCTTCGCCGAAGGTCAGCTCGTCGAGCCTGGCCGTGGCCTCACCCTCGTACGACACCTCCACCTCGACGCCGTCGAGCCGCAGGGTCCAGGTCTTCTCGCCCTCGCTCAGCGTCGCCCGCTCCACCGCGTTCCCCCCGGCCTCCTGGGCCGCCAGGTCGAGGTAGAGGTAGCCCTCCGCCAGCGAGCGGGCCAGGCCGAGCTCAGGCATAGTCGGCCCCCAGGTCTCGGTAGGTGTCCCTGACGACCTGCAACCGGTCGGCGGTGAACCTGCCGGGCTCCGCCGCGCGCACCTTCAGCCCGCGTTCGGACCAGAACGCCGACTCGGGCACCTCCTCAGTCCCCGGCTCGACGAACTTGAGCACCTCGGCGACGGACGCGGCGGCGATCGACAGGGTTCTGCGCGCCTCGGCCCGGTCGTCCACGGGCACGTTGCCCGCCGTCAGGTCGGCGACCCACATCCACTCGCCGGCGTCGAGGAGCTGCGAGGGCTCGGGGCCGCCGAAGGTGGGGTAGCCCTCGGGCATCACGGGGTGCGGCGGCAGCCCGAACAGGAACTCCCGCTCCGCGCCGCACTCCTCGCAGGCGCCCGCGTAGCGGCTGGCCAGCTCACCGTCGACGGTCACCACCGAGGTGGCCCACGTCGTCTCGACCGAACCGCACTCCTGGCACGGGTGCAGGTCGAGGTAGAGATGCGCCTCGTCCCTCGTACGCGCTACCGCGAATGGCATGGCCGTCCTTTCCTTCGTCCCATCATGCACCGCCGTCATGGAGCTCCCACCTTCTCCGGCATGATGAGCTCCATACCCGCTTCCAGCGCGTCGGGATCGGGCCCGATCAGATCGCGGTTGCGCTTCCAGATCTCCGGCCAGTAGCGCCCGTCACCGTAGACGTCCTCGGAGATGTCCGACAGCGAGTCGCCGGTGCCGACGACCCGCCGCACGGGCGTCGGCGTGGGTGTCGGCGTCGGGGTGGGCGTGGGAGTCGGGGCCGGCGTGGGGGTCGGGGCCGGCGTGGGGGTCGGAGCCGGGGACGGCGTCGCCGACGGTTCGGGAGCAGGCTCGCCCTCCGAGCCGCCGCGGCGCCGCCCGCAGACGCACACCTCGTCCGGCGGGCAGAAGCACTCCTCTTCTTCGTCCTCCGGCGGGTACCAGCCGGTGGTGTTGCTGCGCCTGCGGGCCTGCTCCAGCCGCTCCCTCCACCGGGCCTGCCGCGTCGCCAGACGGTTGTCCACCATCGTGACGAGGGAGTCGACGAGAGACGGCGGCAGCAGAGCCCGGTTGGGTCCGTCCTGTCCGACGCCCATCGAGTCGGCCATGGCCATCAGGACCAGCAGCCTGCTGGGCCGCTGTTGCGGCGTCGCGGCCTCGACCTGACGGGCGGCTTCCCGCAGCCTGGCGATGTTCTGGTGATCCGCCGCGGTCAGGACGGCCTGCCGGCCGGTCACCTGCTCCCGCGTCAGGAGCGCGGCGTCGGACGGCAGACCCAGCCGCGCGGCGATGGCGCCGACCGCCGCCGCGGCCGCTTCCCGCTCGATGGCGCCGATGGAGCCGAACGTCGCCACCTGGAACGTCGCGACGTGCTCCTCGACGGTCGCCTTGAACGGATCCGACCGCAGCCCCCGGTGGGCCGTCAGCTCCACCGCGACGGGGGCGTGCCCTGGGATGACGATGTCGAGCAGGCTGCTGCCGTACCTCCGCACACTGGCGCCGGCCCGCTGCGCGGCGCGCTCAACGGCGGCCACGGCCGCGTTCACCGCCGCGGTCGGCTGCTGGCCGATGAGGGAGAGGATGGCGTCGACCTGGGCAGGGGTGAGCTCGCCCGCCCGAGCCGCCGCGATCAGCCGCGTCCTCGCCCCGGGAGTGCCGGGCTCCAGGCCCGCCCGCGCCGCCTGCTTGCGGACGGCGTCCTCGCGCTCGCGGCGGGCGAGCCGGGGGGCGTCGGCCAGGTCCTCGATCTTCGCTCTGAGCCTGGCCAGCACCGCGAGGTCCTCACGGCCGAGAACGGGCGTGCTCTGCTCCAGGCGAGGGTCGGCGGCGCCGCGCGCCATCGTTCTGCCGGGTGGCAGCCCGTTCAGCTCGGCGATCCGCTCGGCGATCCGCGCCGCGACGCCGGTGGTGACGGCCCTGCCACCGCTCTGGGAGACCTCCAGCACGAGCTCGCCAGGGCGCCCGAGCTGCGGGTACGTTCGCACCTCGCCGGGCGCGAGGTCGGCCTCGGACACCACCAGCGTGAACTGGCCGCCCGGCCACTTCACCTCGAAGCGGCCAGGCCCGGTCGCCGTGACGGAGTCGACGTTGGCGATCCTGCTGAGGGCGTCCGCGGCCGCCGGCGTCGTGTCGAGCGCGCCGATCGTGGCCGCCGAGCCCAGCACAGGACCGGCGCCCGTGTTGAGGAGAGCGGCGATCGAGCCCCTGGCGGGCGTCGAGGTCACCTGCGGACCCGAGCCCCACGGCGGTTCGGGGGCCAGGTGCCCGCGCGCGACGATGTCGGCGGTGACCGCCTCGATCGCCTGGGCTATCCGCAGCTGGACCGCCGGGTCGCTCGCCTGCCGCCAGTCGCTGGACAGGACCGCGTGCTCCCTGAGCCGCGGCTCCAGGCAGTGGTCACGGCCCTCCTGCTGCTCGGCGGAGGGCAGGGAGCCTCTGACCACGCCCTGGCCCGCGCCGTTCTGCTCGGCCGCCGCCCACTGGAGCAGGTGGACGATCTCGTGGGCCACCGTCGCCTTGACGATAACGGGGTCGGCGTGCTCGTTGATCGTCGTGGTGGCCGGCGCGTCGGGGGTGGTCCCCCTGGTCGTCACGGCGTTGTCGCTGGAGACGAGCTCGCCGACGTTCAACTGGGTGTAGAGGATGCCGTGCTTCTCGGTGGCGACCTCCAACGTCCGGCCGTCGGCCATCAGGCGCACCGAGACGAAGCCGTCGCCCAGCTCCGCGGGCGTGGGCAGCCGCTGCTTGAGATCGTCCATGGTGAGGGGAGCGCTCCCGGCGCGAGCCGAGGGATCGTACGGCGTGCCGGGGATGGCAGGGGAAGCGGCGGACAGCCCGGACTGAGCGCTGACGCCGCCCTGGCCCACGCTGCTGCCTGCCAGGGCCGGATCCATGGCGGGCGTCTCCGCCGCCGAGGGCGCGGGGAAGGCCGGAGCGGGTTCCGCGTACGACACGTCGAGGCGGTCCAGCTCCGCCCGCACCTTGTTGGACAGGGTGTCCTCCACCGTCGAGGCGAAGTAGATCTGCCGTAGTGGGAGGTTGTGTTCGATGGCGAGGTCGAGCAGTTGCTGCGGCAGCGTGCCGAACGCCTCGGCGAAGCCGTTGTCCGCCGCGATCAGCAGGGCCTCGGGATCGTTCGGGTCCGTCGGGAGGCTGTGCACCCCTTCGCTGTCGATCAGGTACCTGCGCACGGTGCCGTCCGGCTCCACCTGGTCGAAGAGGACAGGCCTGCCGTGCGAGGCGACCTTGCGCGCCTCGTTCAGCAGGCGCCACGGCGACTCCTTCTCTTTCAGGACCTGCACCGGCCACTCGATCGGTTCGTTCTCAGAAGTGGACACGCCGAAGACCCATCCCGCGCCGAGAGGCTTGCCCGCCTCGAGGGCCGCGTTGATGGCGTTGAGCTCGCCCTCGAACATCTCGATGACCACGGTGGCGGTTCCCGCCTCGGGGAGGAACTCGGAAGGGCCGCGAACCCGGCGGCCGGTCACCGTTCGCCCGACGTCCGTCACCGTGGCGTCGAACGCCACCTCGAACTCGACCTTGAGCCGCCTGCCCCGCTGGAATTCGGTGTGCTCGTCGCGGTTTCCGATGCCCACCGTGTAGCGCACGGTGGCCTGCTCACCAGTGGAGACGCCCGCTGACAGGCTTGAGGGGCCGTGGCTGCCACCCGTGCCCCTGCCGACTGGGAGCATCGTGCCTGTGCTGACCGTGGTCGACCACTCGTGCTGGTACCGGTGGAACTCTCCGCCCTCCCGGTCTTCGAGGACGCCGACCACGACACCCCTCTTGAACGTCCTGGCCTGGAGGGCGACCTCCTGGCCGAGGCCGCTGGCGCTGCGCGGGTTCACCTCGCCGATCAGCAGCCCTTCGCCGGCCGTCATCCGCTTCAGGAGCGCGATCAGCGTCAGGTCGTCGGTCATCGTCTTCAACTGGTCATCGACCTCGAGCGCGGCGGCCTCGCCATGACGGAGCGCCACGGCGGCCCGCAGACTCTTGTACAGGGAGTCGTTGTTCTCGATCGTCTCGCTGCGGGTGATCGCGTCCATCAGTGGGAACGAGCGCGGGTCCCTGGCGCTATCCAGCCTGGGGACCTCGCCCTCGTCGTAGGGGCGGATCTCGGCGCTGTCGACCAGGCGGACCATCTCGACGTCGACGGAGAACTCGGTCTCCGTCTCGCGTTCGGGATGCAGCACCGCGTCGGCCGCCCCGCGCGCCGCGCGTCTGAGGCCGAACCAGCGGAACCGGGAGGGCACGCGCTCGATCGTGACCTTCAGCTTGCCTTCCTGCAGGAGCCTGTGCATGTCGGCCGGGCCGCCGGTGCGCTCGCCCGTGGTCTCCTGCATGTTGGAGGAACTCGACGTGGACCGGTTCCTGTCGGTCGACAGCGAGCCGTTCGCGCCGACGACGTTCGAGCCGCCGCCGTCGACCGATCCCCCGCGGGTGCGGCCGCTGCTGACTGTAAACCCCTTCTGCCTATAGGAGTAGTCCTGTCCGAGGGGCACCTTTGTCTTGGTGTGGCCGAGGTCCTGGACGGAGTCGGGGTCGAGATCCAGATGCATCCGCACCCTGAACCGCTCGGTCCTGCCCCAGCGGCCCGTCTTCATGGTGAACGCGGTGTGGTAACCGAACTGGCCGGTCATGTTGTCGACCTTGCCGCGCCAGCGCTTGCCGTTCAGCGAGCCGTACAGCTTGTCGGGGGCGGGGGCGTCGGCATCGAGGACACCCGGTGCCAGCCGCGCCAGGTGGGCCGTGGTCTCCTCGAGCAGGCTCACCCGCTTGCCGTCGCGGGAGAATTCGGCATTGTCGATCAGGGTCCCGCCGATCTTCGTGGCGAGATGGTTGACGATCCTGACCCGTCGGGGCTTGGCGGCCAGTGCCGCCGCCGTGGACAGGCGGTGCCCCTCCGGCGCCTTCTTCATGTCCTCGAGGCCGGGCAGGGTGGCGAGCTTGGTCTCCAGCGCCTCGCGCGTGTGGCTGTCGGCCGCGGGCTGGTCGGCCAGCTTGGGCTGCTTGTCGGCCGGGAGCGTCTGCAGTTCCATGAGGTAGCGCAGAACGAGCGGAACGGCGACCGTCCGGTCCAGCTCCAGGTTGCCGTCGAGCCAGCGCTCCACCGAGTCGGCCGTCATCCATGGCGGCAGTTGCAGCTTGCCCTCGGCGTACAGGCGCAGGCTCACCTCTTCGGGGACGGAGAAGATGGCCGAGCCGTCCACGGTCTCCCCGACGGGGGTGACCGTGCCGGGGGGGAACGCGTTCATCGAGAACTCCCCCTTGGCCTGGAAGTAGTGCTGGACGCCGATGTCGACCGACAGCCGCTCCCTGCCCCAGATCAGCAGCTGGTACATCGAGCGCGCGATCGACGCGGCCTTGCTCCCGCCCACGTTGGCGCTGCCGTTCGCGCCGGTTCCGTTCTGGTAGCCCGCGCCGACCCCGCCGTTGACATTCGCGTTGGCGGAGGCGGAGAAGGTGGTGTTCATGCTCTCCAGCTGAAGGAAGATGTCCGCAACGACGGCCTCGTGGGCTCCCAGGGCGCGGATCTCCCCCGGCTTCCAGTCGAGGCTGAGCCGAGCCCGCGACGGGCCGGGCAGCCGGAACCCGCGCCGCCCCTGGTCGAAGCTGCGCGAGTTCACGGCGAAGCCCGTGGTGTACCGCGAGCCGCCCTTCACCGCGTGGGCCAGCACGTTGTGGTGGCCGAGGAAGTTCGCCACGTGGTGCAGCGCGCTCGTGCCCCAGCGCAGGAAGCGAGAGAACAGTCTCCTGGCCGCCGGGAGCAGGTGGGTCGTGTCGACGTGGTGCATCGTCGCGTTGTCCATCAGCTCGGCGTGGGCGGCCTGCCACTCGCCTGGAAGTCTGCTGGGGTCGGTCAGCATGGCGGTCGGGAGCGCCATGCTGACCGTCGTCTCGTGCTCCGCGAGGACCACCGGCTCGCTGTCGCCGCTGCGGAGAGTGACGGTGGCCGTGCCCTGCGTCTCCGTCTTCCCGTCGGCCAGGAACTCGTGGAGCAACACGTCGTTGCCGGTGTCGCCCTTGGAGGACCCGGAGTTCGTGCCGCCTCCCGCGGCGGCGCCGAAACGGCCCTTGAAACCGAACCCTCTCTCATTCTCGCCGGGCTCGCGCGCGACGCTCACCTCGCCGCCCACGCCGCCCGAGTGCCCGTGCCCGGCCGCCACGACGTTGGTGTCGGACCCGATGTACAGCAGCGCCATGGCCTGGTTGAGATCCTGCTCGACCAGGGTGGTCGTCGCGAATTCCAGGCCGATCTTCAACTCGAGGGTGAAGATCTGGGTGCTCTCCCCTGCGTGGTTGCGCACGATCGGGATGAAGATGCCCTGGTGGATGGCCTGGTTGAGCCGGGTCTTGGTGTTCAGGTCTCGGAGCTGCTTCTCCATTTCCATCTGGTTGGTGTGCTGGGCGGCCGCCTCGTACTCGTCGTCGGAGTAGATCAGCTCGTCGTCCACCGGGGTGGGCAGCAGACCGAGGCTGCGCAGGCCGGTGATCGCGTCCGACAGGGTCTGGTCGAGGTTGGTGACCTCCTTGACGAGCGCGAAGCCCGCGTCGGCGAACTGGTGCTCCTCCTTGTTCTCGCCCTGCCAGACCGGCCGGGCCGCCTGGCCGGTCTTCGGCTCGATCCGTTGCGGGTCGTCACGCAGGATGATCTCACCGTCGGCGTTCCTCAGGGGTATGCCGTTCTCGTCCCGCTTCACCGCGGCGCGATCGAACGGCATGCGAGCGCGGGCCGCCTGCGACTCGGTGGCCACGATGTGCATCTCGCCCGTCGTCTCGACCGGATCGAGACGGGCGTCGCCTTCGATCATCGTGATCACCAGCACGGTCTTGTGCTTGAGCACGACGTTCTGGTGGTGCGCCATGCTGCGGTCGACGACCGGCTTGTAGGCCGTTCCTCCGGCGTTCACGCTCTCGGACCGCGACCGGCCGTAGTTGGCGTTGGCGTCCCACGAGGCCTTGAACGTCGGGCTCAGCTTCTGCAGCAGGTTGGCGAGCCACTCGAACGCGTGGCCGATGCCGACCGAGCCGCCACTGGAGAACCCGAACGTCCGGCCACCGTTCGAGGCGGTGACCCCGACGCCCAGGTCCTCCTTCCACCGCTCTTTGCTGGGGACTCCCTTCAGCCGCGCCGACTCGTAGTCGGGCTCGGTCCGCAGTTCGACCCGCGCGACCTCCCGCCCGTTGTGAGAGAGCTTGCCCTCGATGCCGCTGTTGACGGCCTGGGCCATCTCACCGAGCCACTGCTCGGACACGAAGTTGCGGAGCTGCCGCAGGGTGTCCTGGCCGGCGTTCTTGCCCAGTCGCTGCATCGCGCCGTCGATGAGCTCCTCCGCCCCGGTCGCCTCCAGAGTGACGATCGGCGGGAACGTGCGCTTGCTCTCGATCGGCTCGCCGTTGGGCTTGGCCGGCGCCGGGTACTCCGCCTCGATCTCGGCCAGCGTGACGGGCTCGCGCTCCGAGCGGTCGGTGTGCGAGGCGCTGATGTAGACGTGTACGTCGGACCGATCGTCCTTCGTGCCGCTGCCGACCGGGTCGAGGGTGACCCAGCCCTGCTGAGACGAGGGGCGGATGCGCACCGTGTACGCGCCGCTCCCCTTGAACCGGGTCGCCTCGCCTCTGTTGTCCTCGACGGCGCCGCCGACCACGTTGTCAAGGGCGTTCCCGCTCTCCGAGCGGTTTCGGCCGTAGTTCACCTCCGCGCGGGGGTTGACGAGCGTCACCAGCCAGCCCACGCCCGGTATCACCTTCACCAGACCAGCGAGCTTGCCGCCGATCTTGTAGGACACCGTGCGGACCAACTCCGCCGCGATCGCCAGGCCGCCCTGGGGAAGGCGGCCGAACATCATCTCGCTGGATGTGGCCCAGTGGCCGATCACCTCGATCAGCTCGGCCACGGTCAGCTTGACGTTGACCTCGCCCTGGTTGATCACGCCGACCCGTAGGACCACGCCCTCCTTCGAGATCAGCCGCGTCCACTGGCCGAGCAGCGCCCGGTGCAGATCGTCCACGGTGAACTGCTCGTCGATGCCCTGCGCCTGCAGGCCCGCGTTGATCCGCTCGGTCAGCCTGGCCATGTGCGGCAGCCGGCTGGTCATCGAGTTCACCATGGCCTCGGGGGAGGGCAGGGCCGCCTGCAGGGCCTCCTTGTAGGCCGTGACGTGCTTCTTCGCCTCCTCGGCCGCCTGGGTCAGCTCGCTCTTGGCGGCGGTCACGGCTGCGGGGTCGGCGCCGGTCAGCTGGAGCAGGGTCTCCGCGAGCCGCGCGTAGTCGCCCTGGGCGGTCTCGGCCGCCTGGAGCGCCTTCTTGTACGCCTTGATGATCCGCTCGTGGCGAAGCTGGATCTCCCGCTGCTTGTCCGCCTCGGCACGCGCCTTGCGGGCGCGTTCCTTCGCGAACATGTCGCGTTGCTTTCCGGCCTTCTGGGCGTTCAGCCGCGCCTCGAGACGCGCGGCCTTGGCCTTCTTCGCCGTTTCCGCGTGCGCCTTGATCCGGGCCTCGATGCCCGCCACCGCGCGTGACAGGGAATCGGCCTGTCCGCGCGCCAGCCTGGTCGCCTCGCCCAGCGGCGTCTCCGCGGCGGGGGGAGCCGGGGGTAGCACGCCCTGTCTGCCGGATTCCGCCGGCGACGTGGGCGGCGTCTCGCCGCGCTGCGCCAGGTCGGCGGCCACCGCGTCCATCAGCCGCTGCAGCGCCTCCTGCTCGCTCTGGCTCGACGCGTTCAGCCAGCGCCTGGCCAGGTGGCGGTGCTCGTTGTACCGGGCCTCCACGTACGCGGCCTGGTCGGTCTCGGCGCCGCCCCGGCCGGTCACCCGGTTCAGCGCGCTCCTGATGAAGCCCTGCCTGGGCTCCACGGCCACGGCGTTGAGGTCCTGCGCCGCATGAGTGATGTACTGCACGAGCGTGACGGAGACCAGCTCGGGGTTCATCCGTGCCGACAGCCGCAGGACGTGGGGGTCCGCCTCGGTGCCCGAGTTCAGCACGACAGCGGGATGACCGCCCGAGGCCGACGACGGGTACACGAGGCGGAAGTGCATCGTGGGCCGGCCGTCCATCTCGACCCGCAGCTGGGGGCCGCTGTCCGACCAGACGATGGAGCGCACGCCCCTGCCGAGGTCGGACGGGTTCACCACCGCCCCGTCGACGAGGGCCTTGACCTCGGCGTCGTTCAGATCGGGCTGCGAGAGGGGCCGGGTGTCGGTCGTCAACGCCGTGTCGACGACGGTCCTGGACGTCCTGGGGCCCCGACTGGTGGACGGCGCGGCGGGAGGAGCAGGGGGCTCGTTGGCCGTCACCGGGTCGAGCGCGCCGACCTTTGTGGCCACGTCGGCCGCGGAGTCGTCGTGGAAGCCGGGCCGCATGAAGGCGTCCCCGGCGCCCGGATCCTCGGCGATCAGCGCGCTCAGCCGCGCGTCGGGATTGCCGGCGAGCACATCCGCGATCGCCTTCGTCGCGGCGGCGCGGCTGGGCTCGTGCAGCTCGGCGAGCTGTTCGAGCGCGTCGATCGCGCCGTTCGACCGCGACCGGCCGACGGCGGCGGCGATCTCGGCGCCCAGCCAGGCCGCGGCGTTCGCGCGCAGCACCTGCGCGGGCATGCCGTCCCTGGCGTGGGTCTGGAGTCCCTTCCTGGCGCTGTTGATCTTTTCCGCGGGGATCGTGACGGTGCGGTCGGCGACATCGGTGAGACGCACGTCGCCGTTCTGGAGCCGCAGGGCGTCGGGGGCGACGTAGAACAGCGCCTCGTCGATCGCGGTCGCGGCGGCCGCGGCGGCCTCGGCGGGGCTCCTGGTCATCGCCAGGCCCGGCTGGGCCGTAGGTGCGGCGGCCGCGGTGGTCGCGCCCGCCGCGGCCTGCGTCTGGGCGCCGTTCTCCGTCTCCGCGGTGGCGGCCGGGGTGCCGGTCGTGCCGGTCGCGGCGCCGGGATCCGCCGACGTCCCGGGCTGGGGGGCAGCCTCCTGGGCGCCGGGCTGCTCCTGGCTCGTCTGGCCCTGTCCGGTGTTCTGCGCGGCTGAGGGGTCCTGACCCGTGGCGGGGTCTTGACCTGCGGCGGGGGTCTGGCCCTGTCCGGTGTTCTGCGCGGCTGAGGGGTCCTGACCCGTGGCGGGGTCCTGACCAGCGGCGGGGGTCTGGCCCGTGGCCGGATTCTGGCCGGTGGTGGGGTTCTGGCCGGTGGGCTGGTTGCGGGTGGCGTTGGCGTCCGGCGCGGCCATCGGCTCGCCCTGGGCCTGCTGCTCGGGATCGGGCTGGTTCGCCTGGGTCTGGGGCTGTCCGGAGCCCGCGGGAGCCGACTGCCGCTGCGGGGACGGCTGAGAGCCCGAGTTCGGCTCGTTCGCCTCCTCTTCCTGCTCCCCCTCGTCGGGGGTGGCCGTGATGTTGCCGGGGTCGGCCGAGCCCGGCGTTCTCCTCGTGGTGGAGCCTTCCCCGCCGGTCGTGCCGGAAGGCGCTCCGCCCGTCTGCGCGCCGCCGCCCGCGCCCGTGGCGCCGGTTGTCGTGGTCTGACCTCCGGCAGGGGCCGTGGGGTTCTGCCCGGAAGGGCCGCCGGACGGGTTGCCGCCGCCTGCCGTACCTCCTCCTGCGGGCCCGGAGGGAGAGTGGCCGGTGCGGGCCAGGTCGCGGGCGTCTGCGATGGCGGTGGCGTTGCTTATCGTTGTGGGCAGATGCGTCGCCGCGATCCAGACGCTGGGGCTGACAGGGCTGTGAGTGTCGGTACGGGGGGCGCCACCCATGATGGCGCCGACGACGGCCTCGAAGGTGAACGCGCTCGCGAGGGAACTGCTGAACGACTGGTCGTAGACGAGGGTGTTGGCGGCTATGCTGCCGAACGGCGAGGCGATGGCATTGGTGAGACCGGTGTTGAGCGCGCGCCCCAAGAACCCTGGCACATGGTCGGTGATCCTGGACATGGGTCCACCCACGCCCATGCCGACCGCCGCGCCCGCGACGCCGCCGACGATGTCGGCGCGGATCCGCTTCCAGTCCATCTCCTCGCGGTGGCCCATCTCGATCTGCTGGCGATTGGCGATGATGGTGCCGATCGGCTCCTCGAGGCCCTCCTCCAGCATTTCGTCGCCGACAGGGGAGATGAGGAATCTGGCGACGTTGGCGGGCCCTGTCGATCCGGTGAGAGAGGCCGCCCGGGCCACTGCGGGGGCGGCCATCGGGCGGCCCATCACCGCCTGCAGCCTGGTGAGGACCCTGGTGATGGCCGCGCGCGCCGCCACCGCGTGGCGGCCGATGAGCCAGGTGGTCGACCCGGCGGTGAAGAAGGCCACGAGGAGCCCGAGGGCGATCGCGATGACCGTGACCCAGAACATCACGTTGATGGAGAGCTTGGTGCCCTCCACCTCGACCGCCTTGTACTCGCAGTCCTTCGAGCGGCCGTCCGCCTCCTGCACGATGCCGAGCACGCCGGCCTGGCGACCGCACAGCTGTCTGGCCCTGGTGATGAATTCGGCGGTGGCCGGAGAGGGATAGCCCGCGGCGATGTGCCTGGTGGCGGTGCCCGCCGGGCTCACGTACTTGGCGGCTCCCGAGGAGAGGCAGTCGTAGGCCACGGCCATCTCGGACAGCCCGCGTTCGCTGGCCTTGGGCCAGGCCTGGCCGGTCGCCAGCATCGGGATCAACCAGTAGTTGACCCAGTCGGGGAACACCTCGGTCTCCCAGACGGGCCGCACGTCCCGGTCGATGACGATGAGCTTCCGCCCGCTCGCCGCGGATTCCTCGTCCTTGACATCCACGTTGTTGTGCGTCGTCGCCACGCCTGTCCCCCGTCAGCCGCTCGCTCGTACCTTCGTCCGCGCCGGTCTCAGACCTGGCGGGTGTTCACGCCTCTCGCGACGTCCTCGGCGATCGCCTGGTCCGTGGTGAAGTGGTTGTCGACGTTCTTGCGCACCCTGTCGCCGGCGTCGAGGAATTCCTTGGGCAGCTCGTCGCAACGGGTGAGGATCTGGGGCGGGTTCACGCCGCCGAAGTGGCTGGCGAAGAAGGCGTCACCCTCGGTGCTGCCGGGCCCCCATGGCTCGGCGTCCATGGCTTGGCGCAGCTTGGCCGTGAGCTCGGGCAGCTGTCGTTCGATCTCCTCGGCCAGGGCCTTCCACTGGGAGACTCCCGTGTAGGCAGTGGCCTTGACGACCTCGAAGCCGGACCAGTCGCTCATCGCTTGCCGCTCATCTGGTCGGCGAGCTGGTTCATCACGGTCTCGAGGTCACCGTCGAGATGCGCCCGCATCTGCTCGACGGGGATCAACGGCTCGAAGATCTCGATGATCTGCGCCCGCGCCTCCGCCGTCGCCCTGTGGATGGTCTCGGCGATCGCGTCGGCCAGGCCTCGCGCGTCCGGCCGACGGTAGATGCGCGGGTCGATGTCGAGCCTGACCAGCTCGCCGCGCGCTCCGACCGTCACCGTGACCAGGCCGTCGCGCGAGGTCGCCGTCACCTGGACGGACTTGGCCTTGGTGTGCAGCTCGGCGCCCTTGTCCTGAAGCTGCATGAAGGTCGCGCGCAACTCGTCCGCGTACGCCTGCAGGCCCGCGGAGTCGCGTTCCCCGAAGGACTCCATGTCACCTCTCCAGCCACACCATGCGCATACACATCGCAGGTGTTTCTAGCTAGTTTCAGCCACATGAACATCATCCGACAAGATTGTTGGCGAGTTTGATCTTTTAGCCGGGGTATGTCAGGGGGACGGAGCTTTCGCGCAGGTCGTCCACCTGGGCGCGGGGCACCCACCGGCGGTAGACGCCGCGCTCGATCCGCTCCATGCCGAGCGCCACGGCCTCGGGAGCCGAGCCGCCCAGATACTCCAGCAGCAGCTTGCCGTCGCGCTCGTCGTGGACCTGGAACTCCATGCCGCGCCACGTGCACACGGTGGTCACGAACCAGATCGCCTCGCAGTCGTCCGCGGGCACGGTCATCACGTGGCAGCCGGGCTCGACCTCGGTGAAACCCTCGGAGGGCTCCTCGCGGCGCAGGCGCATCCAGAGCTCGAACCCCGACGAGTCGGGGCTGGCGGGATAGTCGACGCCCCGCCACCTGGCGCGATAGGTGTGCCAGCTCATGAGCCCTCCGGCCTGACGACCAGGAGCCACTGGCGCAGGTCGCCCTGGTAGATGGCGCGCCTGTACTGCCTGCCGTCGTGGGTCAGCTCCCAGATCTCCGCGCCGTGGGTGAGGCCCACGCCGTACACCTTGTACTCGCGGATCACCTGGTCGACGTTGGGCACCAGGCCGAGGCCGACGAACGGCGGCTCCTCGACCACCCACCCGGCGACCGCGTCGCGCCGCTCCTCGTCCAGCCCGCCGTACGGCGTGCGGTAGAGGTCGAGCCCCACGGGACGCCAGCGCAGCATGTTGAGCGCGCCCTCGGGGGTGACGAAGTCGGGCTGCCCGAGCGCGGCGGCCAGCACGGCGGGCGTGGCGATGTGCGAGACGTCGAGCGCGTGGTGGCAGTAGCCGGAGACCCTGGAGTCGTCGCCCACCAGTAGGTCGTGGACGTCGGGCAGGCGCAGCAGCTTCTGCATCACGGGGACGCCCGACCCGGGGGCGAGGGTGAGGTCCTGGACCAGGGTGGGGACGGCGAGTCTGGCGACCGTACCCGACTCCAGGTAGAAGTTCGCCGGCAGGCCGGGGTTGACGGCCAGCCCCCAGCGCGGATCGGGCCAGCCGGCGGCCAGCTCCACCATCGAGGTGATCCGGAAGTACTCGGTGTGGCCGCCGAGGATCGCGCCCATCGCCTCGGCCGAGGTGTAGGCCGCCAGCCACGTCCGTTCCTCGTCGCGGAAGGTGGGCCAGGTGATCGGCTCGGACCCCTCGAAGGCGGCCCTGGACATCGGCAGCGCGAAGTCGGCGTCCTTCAGCATGCTCAGGCACAGGGCGGTGTTGCCTGCCTCGAAGGCCGCCCAGAGCTGTTCCTCGAAAGGACTGGACGGGTTGTACACGTTGATCACCTTAGCCAACGCTCGTTCCGTATTCGCATGTCATGGGGTCCATCTGGGAACACCCGCCAGAGAGGGCTCGTGACTTCGGGGGAGGTTGGCCCTATGGCTATCCACACGGAACGCGTGACCGGATGGGTCGGCTGGATCTGGTTCGGCGGCATGCTGATGATCATGTCGGGGATCTTCAACATCATCACCGGCCTGAACGCCATCATCAACGACGAGGTCTACGTGCAGACCTTCACGCGGCTGCTGCTGTTCGACCTGACCGGATGGGGCTGGATCCACCTGATCTGGGGTGTCCTGCTCACCGCCACCGGTGTCGGGGTGAGCTTCGGCAAGGACTGGGCGCGCGTGGTGGCCGTCATCCTGGTCATGATCAACGCCATCACGCAGCTCACCTGGATCGCGGTCAACCCGTGGTGGTCGCTGGCGATCATCGCCGTCGACGTCCTGGTCCTGTACGCGCTGATCGTCCACGGCCGCGAGGCCAAGGCGCTCGCGGAGTGAATGCCGGTTTTGGGAGTTTTGCGGACTTCCGTATAACCGGCATCGGGAAAGACGCACTCATGGCCTCTGTACGGCCGGGCGCGGTCGTTCGCGCGTCCGGGGAGGACACGCACGACCACGCCGAGAACGACAGGAAGACAGGAACGTCATGAGTCACCTCATCGCCATCTCCTACCCGGACGTCAACACCGCCAGCCTGGTCCGCGACCGGCTGTTCGAGATGCAGAAGCAGAAGCTCATCACGCTCGCCGACGCGTGCGTCGTCGAGCGCAGGCAGGACGGGAAGATCAAGCTGCACCAGGCCGCCAGCATGACCGGCATGGGCGCGGCCAGCGGCGCGCTGTGGGGCGGCCTGATCGGGCTGCTGTTCTTCATGCCGTTGCTCGGCATGGCCCTCGGCGCGGCGGGCGGCGCGGCCGGTGGCGCGCTCACCGACGTGGGCGTCGACGACAAGTTCATGAAGGACCTCGGCGCCAAGCTGGAGCCGGGCACCGCCGCGCTGTTCCTGCTGGTCGTGCAGAGCACGCCGGACAAGGTCATCCCCGACATCGCCCAGTACGGCGGGCACATCCTGCAGACCTCGCTCGGCCACGAGGAGGAGGAGCAGCTGCGCGAAACCGTCAAGGCCGCCCAGGGCGTCAACGCCTGACAGCCCGGCTCTCAGTCCCTTCCTTGGCGTACGAGACGAGATGGTCGATCTCCACGAACCCGGCCTCGTCGAACACCGCCCACGTGGGGTGCCCGTCGGCCTGCTTGCCGTCGGCGTACAGAATCGTCTCCGACGCCCCGTTCCGGTGGAGGAGGGTGACGGCCTCGTTCAGCATCGCCCGCTCGAAGGCGTCGTCGGCGTGGAGGGCGTCCGTGCCGAACCACCAAAGCACGCCGACGTCGCCGGTCGGCGTCTGGACGACGGCTTCGGCGGCGAGGTCGTCCTTGCGGTTGCGCAGCCACCAGCCGGGCGGGACCGTGCTACGGACCGTCTCGACGAGCGGGCACGCCTCCGCGCACCGGACCTCTGTCGTGGCGCGGCGCAGGTAGCGCCACGAGTCCCGGCTGGAGAACCCGGCGTGCTCCATCACCTTGCGGGTCACGGGCCGGCGTCCCGAAGGAAGGGCGGAAGGGCCGAGGCCCACCGTGGACTCGAAGGCGTGCACGGTTCGGCTGCCGCTCAGCTCGTCAAGGACATGGGAGACGAGCGCCTCGACGACGACCAGGATCTCCCGGCCGTGCAACCACAGGATGAGCCCGTCGCCGTCGTCCCGGCGAACCGCGTAGGACACCGCGCCCAGCACCTGGCCGTCCGCATCGACCATCACCTCGGTTCTGGGGCTGTCGAGCCGGGCCCACGGGGCGGGGTCGCGGCGGCACGTTCCCCTGATGGCCTCCTCGAGCGTCTCGGGCGAGCACATCGGCTGGCCCGGCAGGTGGTCGGCCTCGACCAGCGCGAGCACGGCCGTCTGGTCCGAGGGATCGTAGGGGCGGATCGCGATGTCGAGCGCCGGCCCCGGGTCGGACGGGCGGCAATGAGTGAGGATGTCCGTCGCGGACAGGGTGTTGCCGGTGCGCGCGGCGGTCTTCATCGCGGCCGCGGCCGTCGACGCCGCGGTTTCCGGCGGGACCACCAGGAGCATGAATCCGTCCTGGTCGCCGCGGACCAGCCGGACCGTGTCAGCCGTTCCCATGGAGTCGCTGACCCGGAGGAAGCGCCCGTCGACCATGAGGTGGGCGGGGCCGTCGTCCCAGGCTGCCAGGTCGAGCCTGACCCGCAGGATGGGGCCGAGCAGGGTGTCGAGCGTACGCACGAGGGAGGGGAGCTCACGGCGGAAGTCGGTGGAGTACGGCCACCAGGCGCCGTCGAGCGCTCCGTCGCGGGTGAGAGTCGGTTCGAGGCGGACCCGGGCGATCGCTGGGGGCTGGGGGGCGACGGGTGAGAGGTGCATGTCGTGGTTCGGCATCAGAGTGCCGCCCGTCTCCGGCACACAGGCCGGCTCTGTCTGAGGCGACGCCGACGTGGTTGTCGACATGCGAAAGGTCCCAGGTGACTTTCACTTTACGCCTGTGGGCGGCGAAGGGGGTCACAGCATCCGTACCACGTGCTACCTTTGAAGGAGTTGCAGTTCTGGTACCCATGAACGTTGTGTGCGCCTGCAGGCCTGGGGCGCATTTGTTTTTTCCGGTCATCTCCGGATGGGTCATTGCGGCGACGTGGGATCCGTGAGGTACGGATTTCAGTACTGCGCCTATCGAAGGAGATCGAGATGGCAACCGGCATCGTCAAGTGGTTCAACGCTGAAAAGGGCTTCGGCTTCATCGCCCAGGACGGCGGCGGCGCCGACGTCTTCGCCCACTACTCCAACATCGCCTCGCAGGGCTACCGCGAGCTCCACGAGGGGCAGAAGGTCAGCTTCGACGTCACGCAGGGCCAGAAGGGCCCGCAGGCGGAGAACATCGTTCCCGTCGTCTGACGTATTCGCGGCATCATGAGCCGGGGTCCGGTCCTGTAAGGGACCGGGCCCCGGTTCGCGTTTCGGGGACGTCCCCCGTAGGGAAGGTGTCAATACCCGGCCCCCGGCCGTATAGAACCCGTCAAGAACGACAAAACTCCTTAAATCTCCCGGTTTGCTGGCCTTGAAAGCACTGTCCGGACCTGAGGAGTGGGGATGGCTGACGTCATCTTCGTCGCCCTGACGATCGCGATCTTCGTGATCTTCGGGCTTGTCGTTAAGGCGGTGGAGCGCCTGTGAGCGCCGTGAACGCCGCTGGTTTGATCGTGGCCGTCGCTCTGGTGGTCTTCATCGTCGTGGCCCTGCTCTTCCCCGAGCGGTTCTGATGGGCTGGCTCTTCATCGCGTCGCTGATCGTCGCGCTGGCCGTGGCGTACCGGCCGCTCGGCGACCACATGTACCGCGTCTACAGCAGCGCCAAGGACACCGCCGTCGAGCGCTTCGTCTACCGCCTGCTCGGCGTCCGCGCCGACGCCGAGCAGCGGTGGGCCGGCTACGCCCGCAGCCTGCTCGCGTTCTCGGTGATCTCGATCCTGTTCGTGTACGGCATGCAGCGCCTGCAGGACAAGCTGTGGCTCTCGCTCGGCTTCCCGCCCGTGACCGACCACGTCGCGTGGAACACCGCGATCAGCTTCGTCACCAACACCAACTGGCAGGCCTACTCGGGCGAGAGCACCATGGGCCACCTGGTGCAGATGGCGGCGCTCGCCGTACAGAACTTCGTGTCGGCCGCGGTCGGCATGGCGGTGGCGATCGCGCTGGTGCGCGGCTTCGCCCGCAGGGGCGCCGACACCGTCGGCAACTTCTGGGTGGACCTGGTGCGCGGCAGCCTGCGCATCCTGCTGCCCATCGCGGTCGTCGGCGCGCTGGTCCTCGTGGCGGGCGGTCTGGTGCAGAACTTCACCGGCCCGCACGAGATCACGACGCTCGCCGGCGGCACCCAGAACCTGACCGGCGGCCCGGTGGCCAGCCAGGAGGTCATCAAGGAGCTGGGCACCAACGGCGGCGGCTTCTACAACACCAACTCGGCCCACCCGTTCGAGAACGCCACGGCCTGGACGAACTGGTTCGAGATCTTCCTGATTCTCCTCATCCCGATCTGCCTGACCCGCACCTTCGGCAGGATGGTCGGCCAGCTCCGCCAGGGCTACGCGATCCTCGCCGTGATGGCCACGATCGCCGTCGTCAGCGTCGTGCTCACCAACGTCTTCGAGCTCCAGGGCGACGCCACCGTTCCGCAGGCGGTCGGCGCCGCGATGGAGGGCAAGGACGTGCGGTTCGGCGTCGCCAACTCCGCGACGTTCGCCGCCGCGACCACGCTGACGAGCACCGGCGCCGTGAACTCCTTCCACGACTCCTACACGCCGTTCGGCGGCATGATGACGCTGTTCAACATGATGCTGGGCGAGGTCGCCCCCGGCGGTGTCGGCGCGGGCCTGTACGGCATGCTCATCCTCGCCGTGATCACCGTGTTCGTCGCGGGACTCATGGTCGGCAGGACGCCCGAGTACCTCGGCAAGAAGATCGGCGCCCGCGAGATCAAGCTGGCCTCGATGTACTTCCTGGTCACCCCGATCCTGGTGCTGGTCGGCACGGCCGTGGCCATGGGCAACCAGGCGGGCCTGGCGGCCATGCTGAACAGCGGCCCGCACGGCTTCTCCGAGATCCTCTACGCCTTCACCAGCGCGTCGAACAACAACGGCTCCGCCTTCGGCGGCGTCACGGTGAACACCCCGTGGTACGACGTGGCGCTCGGCCTGTGCATGGTGCTCGGCCGGTTCCTGCCGATCATCTTCGTCCTGGCTCTGGCGGGCTCGCTGGCCAAGCAGACGCCCGTGCCGGAGTCGGCGGGCACGTTGCCGACCCACCGGCCGCAGTTCGTCGGCATGGTCGTCGGCGTGACGATCGTCCTGGTCGCGCTGACCTTCCTCCCCGCCCTGGCGCTTGGCCCGCTCGCAGAAGGACTCTCGTCATGACGACCCACCTGGCCGAGGCGCCGAAGACCGCTCCCGCGCCCGGCGGCCTGTTCGACCCCAAACAGCTCGTCAGGTCGCTGCCCGACGCGCTCGTCAAGCTGAACCCCGTCACGCTCTGGCGCAACCCCGTGATGCTGATCGTGGAGATCGGCGCGGTGTTCACCACCGTCCTGGCGGTCCTCGACCCGTCCTTCTTCGCCTGGGCGATCGTGGTCTGGCTCTGGCTGACCGTCCTGT
Organism: Nonomuraea sp. NPDC059194; assembly: GCF_042754765.1. Classification (NCBI taxonomy): domain Bacteria; kingdom Bacillati; phylum Actinomycetota; class Actinomycetes; order Streptosporangiales; family Streptosporangiaceae; genus Nonomuraea; species Nonomuraea sp. NPDC059194. The sequence goes on from NZ_JBHZBH010000016.1 coordinate 26,285, forward strand.
TCGCCAACCTGGCCGAGGCGGTCGCCGAGGGCAGGGGCAAGGCGCAGGCGGCGACGCTGCGCGCCGCCAAGCGCGACACCACGGCCCGCCGCCTCAGGAGCCGCACCTCCACCGAGTGGGACACGGTGGGTGCCCCCGAACTCAAGCAGGGCGACTTCGTGATCGTCGAGGCCGGTGAGATCATCCCCGGTGACGGCGACGTCGTCGAGGGCATCGCGAGCGTGGACGAGTCGGCGATCACCGGCGAGTCCGCGCCGGTGATCAGGGAGTCCGGCGGCGACAGGTCCGCGGTGACCGGCGGCACCAAGGTGCTGTCCGACAAGATCATCGTGCAGATCACCCAGAAGCCGGGCGAGAGCTTCATCGACCGGATGATCTCCCTGGTCGAGGGCGCGAACCGGCAGAAGACGCCGAACGAGATCGCGCTCAACATCCTGCTGGCCGCGCTGACCATCATCTTCCTGGTCGCCACCGTCACCATGCAGCCGCTCGCGATCTACGCCAAGAACGTGAACCCGGGCGTCCCCGACTCGCTGGCGCTCACTGGCGACGGCGTGACCGGTGTCGTGCTGGTCTCGCTGCTGGTCTGCCTCATCCCGACCACGATCGGCGCGCTGCTGTCGGCGATCGGCATCGCGGGCATGGACCGGCTGGTCCAGCGCAACGTGCTGGCCATGTCGGGCCGCGCGGTCGAGGCCGCAGGCGACGTGAGCACGCTGCTGCTGGACAAGACCGGCACCATCACGCTGGGCAACCGGCAGGCGGCGGAGTTCGTGCCCGTCGCGGGGGTGCCGGAGATGGAGCTGGCGCGGGCGGCGCAGCTGTCCAGCCTGGCCGACGAGACGCCCGAGGGCCGCTCGATCGTGGTCTACGCCAAGACGGCCCACGGCCTGCGCGAGCGGGAGCCCGGCGAGCTGGCCCACGCCGAGTGGGTGCCGTTCACCGCGCAGACCCGCATGTCGGGGGTGAACCTCGACGGCAGGCAGGTCCGCAAGGGCGCCGCCACGGCCGTCATGAAGTGGGTGCGCGACCAGGGCGGCCACCCGACCGACGAGGTCGGCCACATCGTGGACGGGATCTCCGGCTCGGGCGGCACCCCGCTGGTCGTGGCCGAGAAGGGCCGCGTGCTCGGCGTCATCCACCTCAAGGACGTCGTCAAGCAGGGCATGCGGGAGCGGTTCGACGAGATGCGCCGCATGGGCATCCGCACCGTCATGATCACCGGTGACAACCCGCTGACCGCCAGGGCCATCGCCGACGAGGCGGGCGTGGACGACTTCCTGGCCGAGGCCACGCCCGAGGACAAGCTCGCCCTCATCAAGCAGGAGCAGGCGGGCGGCCGCCTGGTCGCCATGACGGGTGACGGCACCAACGACGCCCCCGCGCTCGCCCAGTCGGACGTCGGCGTGGCCATGAACACCGGCACGTCGGCCGCCAAGGAGGCCGGCAACATGGTCGACCTCGACTCCAACCCGACCAAGCTCATCGAGATCGTGGAGATCGGCAAGCAGTTGCTGATCACGCGTGGCGCGCTGACCACGTTCTCGATCGCCAACGACATCGCCAAGTACTTCGCGATCATTCCCGCGATGTTCGCCGCGGTGTACCCGGGCCTGGACGCGCTCAACATCATGCGCCTTGCCAGCCCGCAGTCGGCGATCCTGTCCGCGGTCATCTTCAACGCGATCATCATCGTCGCGCTGATCCCGCTGGCCCTGCGCGGCGTGCGCTACCGGCCGTCCAGCGCCTCGAAGCTGCTCAGCCGCAACCTTTCTCTCTACGGCCTGGGCGGCATCGTCGCGCCCTTCGTCGGCATCAAGCTCATCGACCTTCTCATCCAGTTCCTTCCGGGGATGTCGTAAATGGAACGCCTGCCCAGCTGGATTCGCCAGCACCTCGCCGCCGTCCGCGCGGTCATCGTCCTGACCCTGGTCCTCGGTGGGATCTACCCGCTCGTGGTCACCGGGGTCGCCCAGGCCGTGTTCAACGACAAGGCCAACGGCTCCCTCGTGGAGAACAACGGCAAGACGGTGGGGAGCGCCCTCGTCGGCCAGCTCTTCACCGACAAGGACGGCAACGCCGTCCGGAAGTACTTCCAGAGCCGGCCGTCGGCGGCCGGGGACGGCTACGACATGCTGTCCACCGCGGCGAGCAACCTCGGTCCCGAGGACGTCGTCGACACCCTGCCCGTCCCGGGCGTCGAAGACGAGGGCAGGGCTTCGCTGCTCACCCAGGTGTGCGCCCGCTCCAAGGCGGTCGGCGAGCTGGAGGGCGTCAGCGGCGCCAGGCCGTACTGCACGCCCGACGGCGTGGGCGCGGTGCTGAAGGTGTTCCCCGCCGTGGGCACGCCGACCAGGGCCGTCAGCGTCAACCAGGCCTGCCCGGCGCGGCCCTTCGCCGCCACCTTCGAGGGCGTCACGGTCGAGTGCGGCAAGCCGGGCGAGGACTACGCGGCCGGCCGTACCGTGCCCGTCCGCGGTACGGCGGGGCCGCCCGTGGTGCCCGCGGACGCGGTCACGGCCAGCGGCTCCGGCCTGGACCCGCACATCTCGGTCGCCTACGCCGAGCTCCAGGCGCTCCGCGTGGCGAAAGCGCGCGGGATCGCCGTGGCGAGCGTGAACGAGCTCATCAGGGAGCACACCACCGGCAGGGCGCTCGGGTTCATGGGCGAGCCCGCGGTGAACGTGCTCGACCTCAACCTGGCCCTCGACAAGGGGTAGCGCGATGGCACGCGGGCGGCTGAGGGTCTACCTGGGCGCGGCGCCCGGCGTGGGCAAGACCTTCGCGATGCTCTGCGAAGGACGCAGAGGGCTTGACCGGGGCAGGGACGTCGTCGTGGGATTCGTCGAGACCCACGACCGTCCCCGCACCGCCGAGCTCCTCGACGGCATGGAGATCGTCCCTCGCCGGACGATCCACTACCGGGGCGCCACCTTCACCGAGCTCGACGTGGACGCCGTCATCGCCCGAGCGCCGAAGATCGCGCTCATCGACGAGCTGGCGCACACGAACGTGCCGGGGTCCAGGAACGCCAAGCGCTGGCTGGACATCGAGGAGATCCTCGACGCCGGCATCGACGTCATCTCCACGGTCAACATCCAGCACCTGGAGTCGCTCAACGACGTCGTCCAGCAGATCACCGGCATCCCGCAGCGGGAGACCGTCCCCGACGAGGTGGTGCGCCGCGCCGACCAGATCGAGCTGGTCGACATGTCGCCCGAGGCGCTGCGGCGGCGGATGGCCCACGGCAACATCTACGCTCCGGAGAAGGTGAACGCCGCCCTGTCCAACTACTTCAGGGTCGGCAACCTGACCGCGCTGCGCGAGCTGGCTCTGCTGTGGGTCGCGGGCAAGGTCGACGAGCAGCTCGACCGCTACCGCGCCGACCACGGGATCGCCACCACGTGGGAGGCGCGCGAGCGCGTGGTCGTAGCCCTGACCGGCGGCCCAGAGGGCGACACTCTGGTACGGCGGGCCGCCCGCGTCGCCGCCAGGACCAAGGGCGCCGACCTGCTGGCCGTCCACGTCACCAGCGCCGACGGCCTGTCCGGCGGCGACCCCGCCAACCTCGCCAGGCAGCGCACGCTGGTGGAGAGCCTGGGCGGCACCTACCACCAGGTGGTCGGCGACGACATCCCGCGCGCCCTGCTCGACTTCGCCGGCGGCGTCAACGCCACCCAGCTCGTGCTCGGCGCCTCCAGGCGTGGCAGGTTCGCGCAGATCTTCTCCCGCGGGGTCGGCGTGGAGACCACCGCGCTGTCGGGCTCGATCGACGTGCACATGATCACGCACGCCGAGGCGAAGAGGGGCCGCCACCGTCCTTCACGCGCCCGCGCGGCGCTGACAAGGAAGCGGCGGGTGACCGGATGGGCCGTCGCCATCGCCGGCATGATCGCGCTGACCGCGGCGCTGACCCCGTTCAGGGACGAGCTGTCGCTGCCGACCGAGATCCTCTTCTACCTGACCACGGTCGTCGGCGTCGCCCTCATCGGCGGCATGTGGCCGGCCATCACCGCGGCCGTCGGCGGGTCGCTGCTGCTCAACTGGTTCTTCACCCCGCCGATCGGCGAGTTCACGATCTCCGACCCGGAGAACCTGTTCGCGCTGGTCGTGTTCGTCGTGGTCGCCGCCATGGTGAGCACGATCGTGGACGTGGCGGCCCGCCGTACGAGAGAGGCGGCCAGGGCGGGCGCGGACGCCGAGATCCTCGCCACGCTGGCCGGGCACGTGCTGCGCGGCGAGGCCGCGCTGCCCTCGCTGCTGGCCAGGCTGAGGGAGACGTTCGGGCTGACCTCCGTCACGCTGCTCGAACGGCAGCCCGACACCGGCGGCATGCCGGACGACCACACCGACCCTGACGCCTGGCGGATCATCGCCACCACCGGCGGCCCGCCCTGCACCTCCCCTTCGGCCGCCGACACCGACGTGGTCATCGACGAGAACCTGGTGCTGGCCGCCCGCGGGCGGCTGCTCGACGCGGCCGACCGCCGGGTCCTGGAGGCGTTCGCCGCCGAGACCGCGGTCGCGCTGCGCCAGCGGCGCCTGGAAGAGGCGGCGGGGCGGGCCGAACCGCTGGCCGAGGCGGACCGGATGCGCACCGCGCTACTGGCCGCCGTCAGCCACGACCTGCGCACTCCGCTGGCCTCGGCCAAGGCTGCCGTGGAGAGCCTGAGCAACACCGCGATCGACTGGAGCCCCGAGGACCGCCGCGAGCTGCTGGCCACCGCCGACGAGTCGCTGGCCAAACTCGACCGCCTGGTCGCCAACCTGCTCGACATGAGCCGCCTGCAGGCGGGCGTGCTCGGGCTCTCGCTGGAGCACGTCGCCGTGGAGGAGGTCGTGCCCCGCGCGATCGACGACCTCGGCCCGCTGCGCGACAGGGTCGACGGCGACATCTCCGTCGACCTGCCCGAGATCAGCGCCGATCCCGCGCTGCTCGAACGCGTGCTGGTCAACCTGATGACCAACGCGGTCCGCCACAGCCCGCAGGAGGCGAATGTGCTCATCACCGCGAGCCGGCACGGCGACCGCGTCGAGATCCGCGTGATCGACCGGGGCCCCGGCGTCCCGCCCGAGGCGCACGACCGCATCTTCCTGCCGTTCCAGCGCCTGGGCGACCGCGACAACGACACCGGCGTCGGGCTCGGCCTCGCGCTCTCGCGAGGGCTGGCCGAGGCCATGGGCGGCACCCTCGTCCCCGACGAGACACCAGGGGGAGGTCTCACCATGATCCTCACGCTTCCCGTCTCGTCTCAGGCGGTGCTCGCGTGACCCGCGTGCTCGTCGTCGACGACGAACCGCAGATCCTGCGCGCGCTGCGCATCAACCTGGCCGCGCGCCACTACGACGTGGCCGTGGCCGCCGACGGCGGATCGGCGCTCAGGGAGGCCGCCGAACGGCACCCCGACCTCGTCCTCCTCGACCTCGGACTGCCCGACCTCGACGGCGTCGACGTCATCCACGGCCTGCGCGGATGGACGTCGGTGCCCATCCTGGTGCTGTCCGGCAGGACGGGGAACCAGGACAAGATCGAGGCGCTGGACGCCGGGGCGGACGACTACGTCACCAAGCCGTTCAACATCGAGGAACTGCTGGCCCGCATGCGGGCCGTCACCCGCAGGACCGGCCTCCACGAGGCCGAGCTCGCGCGCATCCAGATCGGCGACCGGGTCGTCGACCTGACGAACAAGACGGTCTCCGACGGGGTACGGCTGACGCCCACCGAGTGGCACATCCTGGAGATCCTGCTGCGTAACCCGGGCAAACTGGTCAGCCAGCGGTACCTGCTGAGCGAGGTCTGGGGCCCGAAGTACGTCAAGGAGACGCACTACCTGCGCCAGTACATGGCCCAGCTGCGGCGCAAACTCGAACGCGACCCGGCGCGGCCGGACCATCTGATCACCGAGCCGGGTATGGGGTACCGCTTCATCCCGCTCGCCTGAACCCCGCCTCCACTGGGTCACGGACCGGCCCGCGGGCTTCCTTCGTCGGCCGTGGTCGGCTGAGAGTGGCTGACCATGGTGGGCTGAGGCTCGCTGGGCGGGGGGCCGACGTGAGCGGGCACGTCGGCCCGGCTGCTGTCAGGGAAGCAGCTCGATCGCCAGCGTGAGGGCGGCGACGACGACGATCAGGGCGAGGAGCCCGAGCGCCTCAGGCCGCAGTTTCGGGGGCTTCATCATGCTTCTTCCGATGCGGGTGGGGAGGAAGGGCGGGCCACCGGAATGCATCACAGTCCTCCTTCGCGTCGGGCCAGGTCCTGCTCGAGCGCGCACATCAGGCGGCTCCCTCGGCCGGGCGGGTCATCGCGCCCGCCGGGTCGACGACGACGCCCATGACGTCCAGGTCCCTGAGCATGCCGCGCAGGGCGGGCTCGCTGAGCCGTACCCACTGCTGGTCGGAGCCGAGCACCTTGACCAGACGCAGGGGGGAGGTGAAGGCCACTGCGGTCTTCTCGCCCGCCGCCGTGCGGAACAACCGGAGCGAGGCGCTGAGCCGGCCCTGCCGGACTGGGATGAATAGCGGCACTTCTGACATGTGATTCCTCCTGGGGAACTCGTCCAGAAAGTGACGCTATGGCGGCTCGTGTCCTGTCGAGTGCGTCCGATACGGGATCTGGACGGCGCGCGCCGAAACCCTGACGGGTGATTGACACGAGCCCTTACGGTGGCTCGATCGGCATCAATATCGCGTCAGGGTTCGTCGGCAAGGCGAAGGGATGTCGTAGTGATTTGCCCTATACGTCCGGAAATGCGATGAGATGAATTATGGCATTCATTCGGGAAAGGCCGCCGGTGGAATTTCTGATGACCGGAGGGTTCGTGGTGAGCGTCGCGGCCTGCGCCGCCGTGGCGGCCCTCGTTCCTGAGGGCACGCCGCGCGTGGTCGCGATGGCCGCTGTGGCGGGGACGTTCGCGATCTGGTCGCGCAGCCCGCTCGCCGCGGCCGCCACTGCGCTGATGACGTGGCTCTTCACGACGGGTTTCCTGGTGAACGCCGCGGGGGAGCTGACCTTCACCCGATCTGACCTGGTCAGGCTCGGGGTGTTCGGCACCGCGGCGCTCGTGGGGCTGGTCGCTGGGGCATTGTTCCGGGTCGTCCGGGCCCGCGACGAGCGACGTTCCTTCGTGTCGCTGTGGCGCCGGGGCCCGATCCAGGTTCGCGACTACGTGGAGCAGGCGGTTCGCCTCACCTCTCGAACCTGAGGTTCTGGAGCGCCTCGGTGTGCCCCGCGATCGAGCGGGCGAAGGACTCCTCGGCGGCCTGGAGGCGGTCCCGCAGGGCGTTCAGGTCGAAGGGGTTTCGCGCCTGGTCGCCCAACACGGCGTCGAGGAGCTCCTGGCCCTGGCGCGACGCGTCGTCCTGCGCCGCCCGCACGGCCTGCGTCACCGAGTCGGCGAGCGTCGCGCTGTCCTGGCGCATCGCCCGCGGGTCAAGGGTCACCTCGCGCAGCCGTCCTGTGTGATCGACGCTCGCCCTCACCAAGCCTTCGGCCGCTTCTCCCGCGCCGGTGACGCGCTCGAATTCCGCGGTCGCTTCACGAATCCTGCGGAGCGAGCGCTCGCTCTCGCTGAGCATCCGGTCGAGGTCGTTCTCGGAAGCCATCATGCGCTCAGATCTAACAGCTCGCGAGTCGCGACAATTCGCCATTGACGTTTTTTTCACGCGAAATATATGTATAGAGGATTCGGGGACTATGAAGGATAAAAGCGTCAGCTCCAGCGTGATCGGCAAGACCGCCAAAGCGGTGGACCTGGCGCTCACGGTGCCGCTCACGGGATTCCGGGCCAACGTCAAGCCACAGACCGACCTGCCGTCTGACACGTTCGGGATGGTGGGCGACCTGATCCTCGGCAGCACCTATCGCGACATCCAGGACATCACCGAGGGCCTGATCGGCGACGCGGTGGCGGTCACCCAGTCCTGGACGCGGCTGCTCGGATACGCGAAGCGGAACTGGGAGACCGCCGAGGAGCTCAGCATGCGGGACGCCATGGCCGTGAGGTCCTTTCTATGACGATGCCGCCCGGCTTCGGCCCGCCCCTTCCTCCGGGTCACCCCCTGTCGCCCTTCCCCCCGGTGCAGGGTCCCCCGCCGGTGCCGCGTCCCCCTTGGGCACCGGGTCCTCCACCTACGCCGGTTCCTGCGCCGGGGCAGTTCGGGCCGCCGCATCCCAGCTATTCGACGGGCCCGCCGCTGAGGTCGCTCGCATCGCCCGGCGCCGCGCACCCCTTCATGGGCACGACGCCGCCGTCCTCCGTCCCGAAAACACCCTCGTCGGCCGTGCGGATCTGGCGCATCGCGACGGGCATGAGCGTCATGGCCCTCGCCACCTACCTGCTGGTGGAGGGCGCGCAGGGCAACGAGGAGGCGATCAGGCAGGCCAAGACGAGCTGGATCAACGCCCTCGGCGGCACGCTCGGCCTGGAAGGGCAGATCCTGCCCGGCATCCAAACGGTCCGGGAGGCGATGGCCGTCGGGTGGGACACCGACGACCAGCTCGCCTTCAAGATCGCGCTCAACGCCTTCAACAGCCAGCTGGGCGCGCTGAAGACGTCGGTGGAGTACATGGGCGAAGGGCTCGGCCACCTCGCCGACGCCTACGCCGACTTCGACACGGCACTGCGGCTCATGGGCGCCTCGCTCATCATCGCGCTGACCGGGCTGATGATCGCGCGAGTGTTTCCCGCCACCGCGGCGGCGGCGATGTTCAGCGAGGCCGCCGCGGCCAAGTCGGCGAACATCGCGGTGATCGCCGTCATTCTCCAGCTCGAAGGCTTCGTCGCGAACATGGCGTTCAACCTGCGCGATCTTCGTAGCGCCCTGCTGAACATCAAGACGGTACTGCCCGCCGGGGGAGGGGCGATCTCCTTCAAGGCCGCCGAGATCAACACACAGGGGCTGCCTCCCTTCCAGCCGCCCCCCGAGCGCGGCCCCGGGCAGCGGCGGCAACTCCCTGCCGGCAGCGAGGACTTCGACTGGGAACTGGAGGACTCGTAGGCGTGCACCCAGGAGCCCAGGAGCCCCGGGAGCGAACCCCGTGGAGGACTAGCCGACGTGCACCTGGGGGCGCTTGGAGACGTCGGGCTCGGCCTGGCGCAGCACCTCACGAGTCAGCGGCGGCACGTCACCGCCGCCGAACAGCAGGTAGCGCAGCATCGCAGTAACGGGGTTGCCCTCCACCCAGTGGAAGTAGACGTGCGGCTTCTTCCCCGTGAGGTCGCGCAGGTAGAGCAGGATCGCCGCGATCGTGTTGGGGACGTTGGAGCTGCTGACCTTGAGGATGCGGTAGCCGTGGCGCTCCTCGCCGACCACCTTCAGGTCCGACGAGAACTCCGACGCGTCGGCGATGGTCACCTCGAGGAAGAGCACAGGCTCGTCCGCCGGCAGGTGGTGGTGCTCCCTGGCCTCGCCTTCCTTCTCCGCGTACTCGCGCGGGTCCCGCTCGTCGGGCTCGTTGGCGATCAGGTGCAGCGGGCCGTCGATCCCCTCCACCAGGCGCAGGGCGGTGGGGTCGAACTCGATGTGGCCGACCCGCAGCTCGGTCGAGCGGGTGGCCCTGGAGATGATCGAGGTGACGACGATGGCCAGCACGAAGAACAGCGCGATCTGCAGGCCGTCGGGGCGCTCGACGATGTTGACCACGGTCGTGTAGCCGAGGACCAGCGAGATCGTCGCGAACGCGTACGTGGCGGGGCGCCTTCCCCTGCGGTGGTTGGAGATCGTGACGGCCACGGCGGCCGACAGGATCAGCGCGAGCACGCCCGTGGCGTACGCGCCGCCCTGGGACTCGACGTCGGCGCCGAACATGATGGTGATCAGCACGGAGATCGCGGTGAAGACCAGGACCAGCGGCCTGATGGCGCGGGTCCAGTCCGGGGCCATGCCGTACCTGGGCAGGTAGCGGGGCACGATGTTGAGCAGGCCCGTCAGGGCGGAGGCGCCGGCGAACCACAGGATGGCGATGGTGCTGACGTCGTAGACGGTGCCGAACAGGTCGCCGAGGTACTCGTGGGCGAGGTAGGCCAGCGCGCGCCCGCTCGCCTTGCCGCCCTCCTCGAACTCCTCGTGCGGGATGAGGATCGCCGTGGCGAAGCTGCTGGCGATCAGGAAACCGCTCATGATCAGCGCGGCGGTGGTGAGCAGTCGCCGCGCGCCCTTGATGCGCTCCTCCAGGCTGCCCTGGATCTGCGGCATGACCGCGACACCCGTCTCGAACCCGGACAGGCCGAGTGCGAGCTTGGGCAGGACGAGGAGGGAGACGCCGATCATCGCCAGCGGCCCCGCGTGCCCGGTCGTCAGGGCCTCCTGCCAGTTCGCCACCAGCTCCGGATGCTCGATCACCTGGAACAGGCCCACGCCCACGACGACGACGTTGAGCGAGAGGTACACGGCGACCAGGACGACCGCGAGCCCGATGGCTTCGCTGAAGCCGCGCAGGAAGATCGCGCCCAGCGCCACGATCAGCAGGATCGTGACGAGGACCTCCTGGCCGTGGAGGACCTCGGGGACGAAGGGATTCTCCACGATGTGCGCGGTGGCGTCGGAGGCCGACAGGGTGATCGTGAAGATGAACGCCGTTGCCACGAAGCCGAGCAGCACCAGCACCAGCAGCTTGCCCCACCAGTGCGGGAGCAGGCGCTCCAGCATGGCGATGGAACCCAGGCCGCGGGGGCTCTCCGCGGCCACCGCCCGATAGGTGGGCAGCGCGCCGAACAGGGTGAGCATCACCAGCAGCGACGTCGCGACGGGGGAGAGCGCCCCGGCCGCCAGGGCGGCGATGCCCGGCTGGTAGCCCAGCGTGGAGAAGTAGTCGACGCCCGTGAGGCACATCGTCTTCCACCACGGGTGCTGCTTGTCGGGATGCTCCTCGTGCATGCCCGAGGAATGGCGATCCTCCGGCTTCAGACCGTCCAGCAACCAGGCCTTGACCGACCTGTCGCCGGCGGCCTCCGTCGTCGTGGACATATCCTCACCCTTCGTGCGCCCCGTGGGGCACCAGGGTAGCGACTGGGCGAATTCACCCCTCGCGGGCATGGGTGCTCACGACGTGGTGAGGGGCGATCGCGTCTCCCTTCGCTTCCCCTCCTCCGAGGGCCGGTCCAAACGAGGGGTTCGTCGGCTGGGCGGCGGGCCGTACCGGAAGCCGGAAGGGCCGACGAGGGGACCGGCCCTTGATGGCGCTGGCGGAAGATCAGCCCAGGCCGTTCCTCATCGCGGTGATCAGTTCACCGTTCGAGGTGTCACCGCTGAGCTCCCAGAAGAACGCGCCACCCAGGCCCTGGTTCTTCGAGTAGCTCATCTTCCCGCCGATCGTGCTCGGCGTGTCGTAGCTCCACCACTGGTTGCCGCAGTGGGCGTAAGCCGTACCGGCGATGGTCCCGGTGGCGGGGCAGCGGGTCTTGAGCACCTTGTAGTCCTCGATGCCCTGCTCGTAGGTGCCGGGCGCGGGTCCCGTGGCCGTGCCGCCCGGCGCGGACTGGGTGACGCCGGTCCAGCCGCGGCCGTAGAAGCCGATGCCGAGCAGCAGCTTGCTCGCGGGCACGCCCTTGCTCTTGAGCTTCTGGATCGCGTTGTCGGAGTAGAAGCCCGCGATCGGGATGCCGCTGTAGTTGGTGAGCGGCGAGTGCGGGGCGGTCGGGCCCTGGGCCGCCCAGGCGCCGAAGAAGTCGTACGTCATGACGTTGTACCAGTCGACGTACTGCGCGGCGCCGCCGTAGTCGGCCGCGTCGATCTTGCCGCCGTTGTTGCCGTCGGCGGTGATGGCCGCGGTGACGAGGTTGCCGGAGCCGAAGCGGGTGCGCAGCGCCGACATCAGGTTCCTGAACGCGGCGGGCCCGCTAGTGTCGCAGGTCAGGCCGCAGGCGTTCGGGTACTCCCAGTCGATGTCGATGCCGTCGAAGACGTCGGCCCAGCGCGGGTCCTCCACCAGGCGGTAGCAGGACTCGGCGAAGGCCGCCGGGTTCTGCGCGGCCTGGCCGAAGCCGCCGGACCAGGTCCAGCCGCCGAAGGAGAACAGCACCTTGATGTGCGGGTACTTCTGCTTGAGCTTGCGCAGCTGGTTGAAGTTGCCGCGCAGCGCCCCGGCGTCCCAGGTGTCGGCGACGCCGTCCACGCTCTCGCCCGCCTGGTAGAAGCGGTCGTAGTCGGCGTAGCTGTCGCCGATCGTGCACTGGCCGTTCTGGACGTTGCCGAAGGCGTAGTTGATGTGGGTCAGCTTGGCGGCCGAGCCGCTGGTGTCGATGTTCTTGACGTGGTAGGCGCGCTGGTAGACGCCCCACTGGACGAAGTAGCCGAGGACCTTGTCACCGCCGCCTCCGCCGCCGCCCGTGGTGGTGGCGGTGACGGAGGCGCTGTGGGCGGAGCGGTTGCCGGCGGCGTCGCGGGCGCGGACGGTGTAGGTGTAGGCGGTGTTGGCGGTCAGGCCGGTGTCGGTGTGGGTGGTGCCGGTGACGGTGGTGACCAGGGTGCCAGCGCGGTAGATCTCGTAGCCGGTGACGGCGACGTTGTCGGTGGCGGCGTTCCAGGCCAGGGAGACGCTGGAGTTGGTGACGCCGGTGGAGCGGAGGTTGCCGGGGACCGACGGCGCGGTGGTGTCGCCTCCGCCGCCGCCCGTGGTCTTCCAGAGGGCGGGCACGTTGGGCGGCTCCCAGCCCGGCTGGGAGGTGTGGCTCTGGACGCACTCGTACTCGACGCCGTTGTGGGTGACGCGGGCGCCCGCCGTGTAGGCGGTCCACGGGGCCCAGGCGGCGAGGACGGCCGTCGAGCTGCTGGACGTGGCGGCGCCGTACGCGCTGGACGGGGCGACGACGGCCGCGGTGAGCGGCATGAGTAACGCCGCCAGGACGGCCAGGACCTTGCTCAGGGTGTGCTTCATCGAAGCTCCAACATCCGGTTCGGGGGGTGAACGGGGGGTGGGATGGGGATGCTGCCGAGGAAACTAATAGGAAGGTTTCCTTTTAATTTTGAATTGACGTTAGCCGCAAGCTGCGGCAGCGTCAATACACAATCGGTCCAGCCGTCAGCGGGCCTCCCCCAACTCGATCGGCACGCCCACCATCGAGCCGTACTCGGTCCACGAACCGTCGTAGTTCTTCACATTGGCCTGATCGAGAAGCTCGTGCAGCACGAACCACGTGTGCGCGGAGCGCTCCCCGATCCTGCAGTAGGCGATCGTGTCCCTGCCGAAGTCGACGCCCGCACCCGCGTACAGAGTCTGGAGCTCGTCGTCGGACTTGAACGTGCCGTCGTCGTTGGCTGCCTTCGACCACGGGATGTTGCGCGCCGTCGGGATGTGACCGCCGCGCTGCGCCTGCTCCTGCGGCAGGTGCGCCGGAGCCTTCAGCTTGCCGGTGAACTCGTCGGGCGAACGCACGTCCACCAGGTTGAGCTTGCCGATCGAGGACAGGACGTCGTCGCGGAAGGCGCGGATGGCGGTGTCCTGCTCCTGCGCGACGTAGCTGGTCGCTGAACGAGCGGGGACGTCGGTCACCAGCTCACGCGAGTCGAGCTCCCACTTCTTGCGCCCGCCGTCCAGCAGCTTGACGTTGGAGTGACCGTAGAGCTTGAAGTACCAGTACGCGTACGCCGCGAACCAGTTGTTGTTACCCCCGTAGAGCACCACGAGGTCGTCGTTCGAGATGCCACGCTCGGACAGCAGCGCCTCGAAACCCGCCTTGTCGACGAAGTCACGACGAACGGGGTCCTGCAGATCGGCCTGCCAGTCGATCCTGACAGCGTTGCGGATGTGGCTTCTGGTGTAGGCGCTGGTGTCCTCGTCGACCTCGACGAGCACGACGCCGGGGGAGTCGAGGTTGGCCTCGACCCAGTCAGCGTCAACCAGGGCGGCGGAACGAGTCATGAGTGAACCTCCTGGTCAGAGTTGGTGGACCCGTCACTCCCAGACTCGCACGAGGGCCGCCCCGACCCCGGTAACGCGTCGCCGGAATACCTGTGTCGCACCGGCGGTTGCCTCACCTATGAAGAGCCGTTTGAAGATCGAACCGACGGCCAAGCGCGTGCGCGTCTACTTCGGCGGCCGTCAGATCGCCGACACGACGAGGGCGCTCCTGGTCTGGGAGGGTCCTCACTACCCGACCTACTACCTGCCCCTCGCCGACGTCGACCAGGCGGCGCTCCAGCCGACGGGCGCGACCACGCGCTCACCCAGCCGCGGCGAGGGCGTCGTCCACACCGTCACCGCGGGCGGCAGGCAGGCGGCCGACGCCGCCCTCGTCTACCCCGAATCCCCGATCGAGGAGCTGAAGGACCACGTCCGCTTCGACTGGGCGGCGATGGACGCCTGGTTCGAGGAGGACGAGGAGGTCTACGTCCACCCCCGCGACCCGTACAGCCGCGTCGACATCCTGCCCAGCTCCCGGCGCGTCAGGATCGAGATCGACGGCACCACCGTGGCCGAGTCCACCCGCACGATGATCCTCTTCGAGACCGGCCTGCCGCCGCGCTACTACCTGCCGAAGACGGACGTCCGCCTGGACCTCCTGGCGCCGACCGACACCTCCACCCAGTGCCCGTACAAGGGAACGGCGGAGTACTGGACGGTCAGCGGCCAGAAGGACCTGGCCTGGTCGTACCGCACGCCGCTGCCCGAGAGCCAGCGGATCGCCGGGCTGATCGCCTTCTACAACGAGAAGATCGACATCTACGTCGACGACGTCCTGCAGGACCGCCCGAAGACCCCGTTCAGCTGACCCATCTGTCCCCAGTGTGCTGAAAGCGAGCGTCAACCGGCACTCCGCATAGTGGCCTCCGGGCCGCTCAGGAGGTGACGACATGACGTCCACGCAGGAACCGGCCGTGCGCGCGAGACCCTCGTACGACCCTCGGGTCACCCAGGTCGAACGGTGGTTCGTGCGTCAGGGGCTGCCCAGGCTCCGGCACCGCCACGGACGCGCGGACACCGTCACCAGGATGGCGCCCCTCCTGGGCCTCTGGGCCGTGGCCCTGTTGGCCCTCGATGGTCACGTGCCTCTCGTCCTGCTGGGAGTGGCCGTTCCCGGAGCGCTCGCACTCCGGTCCTGGATCGGTCGCCCCCGCAGGCCCGCTTTCGTGTTTCTGACCGCCTCGGCCTGCCTGTGCCTGTACGGCCTCGCCGTGCTGAAGGTCGCCGAGACCATCACGCTGGCGTTGATCGGTACGGGTGACCTCCACGAGGGCGACTTTCACGTCGCCTTCTGGACCTGGGTGGTGATAGGTGGCCTGCTCGCCCTGACGGCCTATCTGTGCACCGGCTTCGGGCTGATGCCGCTGGCCGGTCGCGCGCTGCTCCATGCCCTCGGCGACCTGCGCAACAGCTTCCAGCTGCAGGCGCGCAGCATGCCCATGCTGCTCTTCCTCACCATGTTCTTCTTCTTCACCGGCGAGCTGTGGCAGCTGGCCAGCAGGCTGAGCTGGGCACGCGAGACCCTCCTGATCGCGATCTTCGCCACCGTCGCCGTGCTCGCCTCCGGCGCCCGGTTGCGTGAGGAGATCGCGCAGATCCAGGACGGCCTGTCGATCGACGCCGTGGTCTCCGCCTGCCGGGGCACCCCGCTCGCGGACGCCGACGCCTGCCGTACCGAGGGGCGGGCCGCGGCGCCGCTGTCGCGCACGCAGAGCCTGAACCTGCTGTTCCTGCTGGCCAGCAGGCAACTCGCCCAGGCGACTGTGGTCGGCATCGGCATGTTCGTGCTGTTCGTGACGATGGGCATGGTCCTCATCGACGCAGAGACGATGCAGCAGTGGATCGGCGCGCCGCCCCGCCCCTCGAACCTCCTGCCTGCCGTACCGGCCGAGCTGTTGAGGGTGTCGCTGCTGCTGGCCGGCTTCTCCAGCATGTACTTCGTCTTCTCGACCATGGTCGATCCGCACTACCGCAAGCAGTTCTTCCCGCCGGTGATCCGCGAGCTCGAGCGGGTGCTCGCCGTGCGCACCGTGTACCTGGCTCTCGTCGGCGACGGCACCGGCCGCGCCAGGTGAGCGCGGCCGGGCCGGCGATCAGGAGAGCGGGCAGCCGTTGGCCGTCTCCACATTCTTCACGTACTCCTCCTTCATGGGGGCCGTCCACACCGAGACCATCGCCTTGCCTGGCTCCGTCAGCGAACCGCCGTTGACGAGGTAGGAGTCGGGCACCGAGGCCTTCGTCTCGGAGTTGCCCGGCTGGCGGTTCGGGTCGCCGACGCTGAACTCCTCGATGGTCACCCCCCGCTGCCGCAGCATCTCCCGCACCTCGGCGACCGGCTTGTTCATGTACGGCACGCAGTGCATCGGCTCGCCGAGCGCGTCGAACGAGGTGATCGAGCGGTACTTCTCGCCCGGCCGGGCCGCGCGGCCGAGCCTGATGTCGGCCGAGCCCTTGAACCCGATCGGGATCTTCAGCCCGACGGGGCAGCCGCCGACCTTGCCGCAGTCGCCGGGCTCCTCGATGGGCTCGAACTCCGTGACGTACCGTTCGCCGGAGGTCGGGAAGACCTGACCCTCGAAGGCGGCGGAGACCGGCTCGACCCTGAGCGAGATGTCCAGGCCCGCGGCCTGCAACTGCGCCTCGTAGTTGTCCGGGTCGGCGTAGAGGTCCTTCACCGTGATGACGTAGTAGCCGTCCTCCTGCTTGATGTCGAGTGCCGCGACCGGGTCGGGGCCGAGGCCGAGCCAGGACGGTCCCAGCCAGGTCGCTCCCAGGACGGCGGCGGCCACCGCACCCACGGCCGTGAGCCGCAGCCGCCAGCCGGGCCGCCATCGTCCGGCCGAGGGTTTGGCGACCGGTGCCGGATCGCCCTCCATGATCTCGTGCATGAGCTGTCGTGCGCCGTCGCTCAGGCCGGGGCCAGGGTCGGGCGCGAGGTGTGCGACGACACGATCGAGGTCGGCGTTCATCAGTGACCCTCCGTTCATGAGTGACCCTCCGCTAGTGAGACGGCGCGCGCGCCGTACCTGCTGAGATCGAGATCGGCGGCGGCCAGCGCCCTGGCGAGCCGCTTGCGGGCGCGGTGCAGGCGCAACCTGGCGGCGCCGCCGGAGCAGCCGAGCACCGTGGCCGCCTCGCCGATGGTCAGGCCCTCCCAGCCGATCAGCGCGAGCAGTTCCCTGTCGTCGGGCGGCAATTGCCGGAAGGCCCGGCGGACGCCGTCGTGGTCCCCGTCCACGACGGGGCCCGTCCAGGCCGTGAGCTCCTCGCGTAACCGTGAGGCCAGCGCGGTCCTGCGCCCCTCGGAACGGAAGTGGTTGGCGAGGGTTCGCCGGGCGACGCCGTACAGCCAGAGTCTGGCCCCGTCGCCCTCCGGCACCTCGGGCAGCCTGCGCCAGGCGGTCGTGAACGTCTCCGCGATCACGTCGGCCAGGTCGTCGGGCGAGTCGGTGCGCCGCCTGACGTAGGCCGACACCGCCGGGTAGTGCGCCAGGTACATCTCCTCGAACCGTCGTTCCCGCTCAGGTGGGCCCATGTGGCGATCCTTCCGGTTGGTGGACACACCTGAGGAGATGTACGGCATGCGGGAGTTGTTACCAGCCCCACATCCCGACCCTGACCGGAACGCCGGGTGAGGCGTGCAGCACGGGGTCGTGGTCAGGGGCGGGCAGGCCGCCGGCCTCGACGAGGTTCTGGTCCAGGCGCAGCAGGCGGGCGCGACGCAGCGGCCACGGTGGATGTTCGACCTCGGCCGCGGCCACCCGGTCCGCGATCAGGGTGAACAGCCGGAAGCGGGCGGTCAGGAAATGCGCCAGCTCCTCCTCCTCGATCGGCTCCGTGCTCGGCTCGACGTCCACGTCGCACCGCACTCCGCTCGGCTCGGGCCACTGCCTGCGGCAGCGGTAGCGCACGAGCGCGTCGTCGGCGTCCACGGTCATGTCCGACCAGAAGTACGGCAAGCCGTACCCCGCGCGGCCACCGAGCACGGCGGCGAGCCGTCCAGCGTCCAGCGACAGGAACCAGATGCCACTGCGGCCGTGATCGTCGCGCGCGTACGTTCGCAGGTTCGTCTCGGGGAAGCGGGACAGCCAGGGCATGACGGGCAGCCCGGGCATCCGCACGCCCTCCATGAGGAACGGGGTCAGCCCGACCCACGCCGTTCCGTCGAAGGTCTCGACCGTGAGGGAGTCGGGGAGCAGGGCCTGGACCTGCGCGGCTGGATACCGCCAGTGCAGGAAGGTCATCGTCGACCAGTGGTGGTACATCACCGGGCGAGCGACGTGCGGAGACGGCGGAGCTTTCATCACCGGCACCTACCCTCGGGTCGTACCGCAATACCGCGAGGTCAGGAGAGGGCGTCGATCCAACGCTCCAGCCGCCGGCCTTCGGCCGCCATCAGCTCGGGGTCGCGGAAGGTGTTGGTGAGCAGCGAGATCCCCTGGTAGGCGGCGATCAGGGCGACCGCGAGCTCGCGTGCGTCGTCGCGGCCCATCTCCGTGAACTGCCGCTCGGTCCAGTCGAGCAGCGCCCGTATCACGTCGGCGATGGCGCGGTCGAGGCCGTCGTCGCGCTTGTCCAGCTCGACGGCCAGCGTGCCCGTGGGACAGCCGTAGCGGGCCGCGACGTCACGCTGGTCGACCCACCCGCCCACGAGGGCCTTCAACCGGTCCTGCGGAGTGGGCAGCTGGTCGAGTGCGGCGACCATGGTGTCGAGGTGGTGCGCGTGGGTGGTGATCGCCGCCTCGACGAGCTGGTCCTTCGACTTGAAGTAGTAGTAGACGTTGCCCACGGGAACGTCAGCCGCTCGGGCGATGTCGGCCAGCGTCGTCTTCTCGACGCCCTGCTCGTGCAGCACCCGGGCGGCGGCGGTCGCGAGCCGCTCTCGTCCTGCTGTCGAGCCAGGGCGCGGGAACGCGTCCGGAGATCTACCGCCACCCCGCCGCGTTCGAGGACGCCGTCCGCCGGTCGGGCCTGGACTGGACGATCCTGCGTCCCGGCGGCTTCCACTCCAACGCCTACGCGTGGGCCGAGTCGATCCGCGCGGAGCGGACGGCCGCCGCGCCGTTCGGCGAGGTGGGGCTGCCGTCCATCGACCCGGCGGACATCGCCGAGGTCGCGGCGACCGTCCTGCGCGAGCCAGGCCATGCGGGCCGTACCCATGTGCTCACCGGGCCCGCGCTCATCACCCCGCGCGAGCGGGCCGCGGCGATCGGCGCGGCGCTGGGCGAACCCGTGCGGTTCGTCGAGCAGACCCGCGAGGAGGCACGTGCGCGGATGTCGCAGGTCATGCCCGCGCCTATCGTGGACGGCACACTCGCCATCCTGGGCACGCCGACCGCGGAGGAGCAGCGGGTGAGCCCTGCCGTCGAGCAGATCCTCGGCCGCCCGCCACGCACCTTCGCCGACTGGGCCGCCCGCAACCTCGCCGCCTTCCGATGAGGCCGCCGAAGCCTGCCGGAGACGCCCTGTCGGCCCCGCGCTGTAGGGTGGCGGCCCATGTTACGGCGATCATCACTCGTCCTGTGGGCGGTGGCCTTCGCGCTGACCGCGATTCCCTACGTGTACTGGGCCTTCGCGGCGGAGTCCGCTATCTATGTAGTCGCCGGGTCGCGCGCATGCCCGGGCTTCGATCTCCACTCCGAGGTCAGCTCGGTGCTCGCGCCGCTGCACGTGGTGCCAGGCCCGTTGATCGTCGTGGCCGGCTGCGGTCTCTGGGCGCTGCTCGTGCGCAAGGGCCTGCCGCGCTGGGGCCGTGCGGTCGGGTGGCTGGCCGCGGTGGGCCTCACCTGGCCCTTCCTCATCACGGTGGGGTTCGCGACGACGGACCTGGTGGTCGGTGAGGAGTGCGGGCAGACGTGGGCTCCGTTCCTGCAGCTCGGCTGGACCGGTCTCCGCCTGCTCACGGGCGTGCTGGTCGTCGTCGCCGTGCGGGTGCGGCGCACCACGCCGCGAGGGCGGGCCGCCCGTACGGCTGGCACCGCCCTCGCCGTACTCCTCCTGCTGAGCATGCAGACCGGCGACGGGACCGTGGGAAAGGTGACGGAGGCGACCGAGGAACGCTGCGACCCCTGGCGACTGCGCTACGGCGACCGGCCGGCGAGCCGTACCGACAGGGAGACCGCCTTCGTCTGCGTGGCCAGGGGCGAGCGCCTCTTCCTGCCGCCGAGGTTCCGCGACCTGCCCGACCCCGAGCTGGTCGCCTTCGGCAGGGACCTGTGCCGGGGGAGCATGCGCGCGGACCGGCGGGAGCTGGACCGCCTCCGCGACACGACCGGCGTGGCCGTCGGCACGGTCGAGACGACGCAGGCGCTGACGCTGCTCTGCCCCGAGGTGGACGCCCGCGAGCAGGCCGAGGAGAAACAGCAGAAGGCGGAGAACGACGCCTTCGTCGCGGCCGCGCAGCAGCGCTGCCTGGACGCCCCGGCGCACCGGCCGCGGATCAGGCCGGTGGTGCGGGGCGCGGCGACGGTGTGGTCGGATTACGGCGCGGTGACCGCCGCCGAGGGCGAGGAACCGGTCGTGGCGGCGCTGGACCGGGCGTTCGACAACGACCTCGTGGGCACCGCCAGGGGCGAGGTCGCCATCCTCACCGCGGACGAGGTGATGCACGTCTGCGTCACCGTCGAGGGCTACGGCACGCGCCCGCCGGTCGAGCGAAAGGGCTGGGAGAAGGTCGTCGAGGTCGGCTACACCAGCACCAGGGGCGAGCTGACCAGATGGGAGGGCGAGACCTTTCCGAACCCGCTCGTGAAAGGCAGGGGACGCTACCGGATCCGCGTGCACATGCGCGGCGCCCAGGCGGCGATGGAGGAGGACGGCAACGCCCGCCAGCAGTTCCTCGTCATCATCTTCCCCGGCGCGTCCAGCACGCCCCGAACCCTCACACCGACCAGGAAGCCCGCTCGTTGAGCGCCGAGGGGACGAAGCCCGCCGTCTTCTTGTACGACAGGGCGATCTCCTCGCGCTCGGCCAGCGTCATCACCTCGTCGATGTCGGTGAACCCCTGGGGAGCGCGCTGGTGCACCATGCTCATGATGACCTCGGGCCCGTCCTTGCGGTTGGACCGCACGATGTTGCCGGTGGCCTCGCGGCGCTGGCTCTCGTAGAAGTCCAGGCCGCGGCCGGTCGCCAGGGCGTTGGCCAGGACCCGGGCGTCGATGACGGCCTGCGTGCCGCCGTTGGAGCCGGTCGGGTACATGGGGTGCGCGGCGTCGCCCACCAGCGTGACCCGGTCCGTCGACCAGTACGGCAGCGGGTCCCTGTCCACCATGGGGTACTCGTAGACCACCTCCGCCGCCGAGATCAGCCCGGGGATGTCCAGCCAGTCGAACCGCCAGTCCGCCACGTGGTGGAAGAACTTGTCGATCTCGATCCGCCTGTTCCAGTCGCCGCGCGGCTGGGTCTCGGGGGCCTGGCGCTGGATGGCCCAGTTGATCAGCACCTTGCCGTCGGAGTCGGGCGGCGCGATGGGGTAGACGACGACCTTCTGCACGTCGTCGCCGGCCAGCAGCACCGACCTGCCGGTCATGAACGGCTTGCCGTACGTGGTGCCCCGCCACAGCACCTGGCCGCTCCACAGCGGCTCGCCCTCGTCGGGGAACAGGGCGGCCCGTACCGACGAGCGGATGCCGTCGGCGCCGACCAGCAGGTCGGCGTCGTGGTCGAGGCCGGTGACCGGCGAGCCGGTCACCACCGAGTCGGGTCCGAGACGCTCCAGTACGGCTTCCAGCAGCAGGTTCTGCAACCGTCCCCGGTGGATGGAGTACTGCGGCCACTGGTAGCCGGCCGCCACCCCGCGCGGCTCGGACCAGATGACCTGGCCGTGGCGGTTGACGTAGGTCAGCTCGGCCGACGGGACGCCGATCGCCGCCAGCCGCTCGCCGAGGCCGAGCTCGTCGAGCTCGCGTACGGCGTGCGGCAGGAGGTTGATGCCCACCCCCAGCGGACGGATCTCCCGCACCGACTCGTGGATGACGACGTCGGTGATGCCCGCGGCGTGCAGGCTCAGGGCGGTGGTCAGGCCGGCGATTCCGGCTCCGGCGATGACGACGCGCATGGGGACGACCTCCTGGTAGGCGCAGCATGATCTTGCCGGTAGCCGGTGCGGCTTTCAACCCCTACGCGTCAGGCCTTCCAGGCGGTGTCGAGGAACGCGGCGATAAGGGGGGCGATCTCGGGCAGGTTCTCTTCGAGCGCGAAGTGGCCGGTGGCGAAGACGTGGAGCTCGGCATCGGGCAGGTCACGCAGGTAGGCCCTGGCGCCCGGCTCGGGGAAGAAGGGGTCGCCGCTGCCCCACACGATGAGCGCGGGCGGCCGGTGCTCGCGCAGCCACCGCTGCCAGTCCGGGTAGAGGGCGACGTTGCTGTGGTAGTCGAGCGCCAGCGCGACCTGGGCCTCCTTACGGCCGGGCAGGTCGAGGAAGTGCTGGTCGAGCGTCCAGCCGTCGGGCGCGATGCGGCTCACGTCGGTGGTGCCGCCCTCGTACTGCCCCCTGGTCATGGGCAGGACCAGGATCTGCGCGACGGCCTCCTCCGCGCCGGGCACACCAGGACGGTTGGCGATGAAGCCCCTGGCCAGGTCGGACAGGCCCTCCTCATAGGCGTTGGCGTTCTGGACGACGAGCCCGGCGATCCACTCGGGGTGGCGGGTGGCCAGCCGGAACCCGACGGGACCGCCGAAGTCGAAGGCGTAGAGCACGAAGCGGTCGAGGCCCACGGCCTGGACGAAGCCCTCGGTGATGTCGGCCAGCCGCTCGAAGGAGTAGCCGAAGTCGGCGGGCGCCTCGGTGTGCCCGAAGCCGGGATAGTCGGGCGCGACCAGCCGGTAGTCGGAGCCGAGCGCGTCCATCAGCCGCCGGAACTGGTGGGAGGCGGAGGGAAAGCCGTGCAGCAGCAGGAGGACGGGCGCGTCGGCGGGGCCCGCCTCCCGGTAGAAGACGCGTACGCCCTCGACCTCCACGAACCGGTGATGCACCACAGGAATGTTCATCTCATGGTTATAGCGAGCAACCCTCTAACGGGTCAACTCCGAATTTTCCGTTAGAAATGCGCCCGCCCCCTCCACGCGGGAGGGGGCGGGCTGCGGAGGTCACGGCTTGTCAGGCCGCTCCGAGATGCGGACGAAGCTCACGACCGGCGAGCCCTTGCGCGCCGCGAAGCGCACGTTGAGCTGCCCGTCGGTCACCTTCACCGTGTGCTGCCTGGTCACCGCGGTGTACGTGCCCGCCTCCAGCGCCAGGTCGAGCGCCGGGATGGCGAGCTGGCCCTCGACGATCACGTCGAACACCCTCTTGCCCATCCCCATCGACCTGATCTCCGCGAAGCCGAGCTCCACGGTGTACGTCCCCGAGGGCACGTTGTCGAAGCGGTACTCCAGCATGTTCTCCCTGACGCGCCTGAACAGCTCCTGCTCGGTGGTGCCCTTGATGGTCCTCGTCGTGCTGCGCGTCGAGGAGGAGTTGGCGACGTAGCCGTGCGCCCCCTGGGCGTACTTCTTGTCGGGGGTCCACGTGTCGCCCTCGCCATCCACCACCGCCTTGGCGCCGCCCGCGTCCACGGCCACCTGGAGCTTCGGCACCGCGACCGTCACCCTGATCTCGATCACCGGCTGGCGGCCGCTGGCCGAGCGGACGGTCAGCGTGCCCGTCTGCACGCTGCCCGGCTGCAGGCCCGCGCTGGAGGCGGTGAGCTTCAGCGCCGCCGACTGCCCCTTGGCCAGCTCGCCCGCGGCCGGGGCCACGGTCAGCCAGGTCGCGCCGGAGGTGGCGGTGTAGGCGGTGGGCGAGCCGAGGTTGGTGAGCTCCACCGTGCGGTTCCTGGTGGCGCCCGCGGGCATCACCACGGTCACCTCCGCCACCGAGGCGCTCACCCGGCCGGTGACCAGGGCGGTGTCGATCCTGGTCAGCGTTCCCGGCGCGATCGTCGCCGGCTGGGAGAAGGTGCCGTAGTGCTCCCTGGACACCTCCACCGTGTAGTCGCCGGCCGGCACCTGCCCGTAGAACGAGCCGTCCGCGCCGGTGGTGAACGTCGCGACGTCGCCGATCTTCACCTGCGCCCCCGCGAGCGGGTCGCCGTCGTTGGCGTCGGTGACGGTGCCGATCGCCAGGCCGTGCCTGCTCGCGTTGATCGCCAGGCTCTGCCCGTTCGTGACCGCCGCCGCGTTGGCGGAGTACAGCAGGGCGTCGGTGCCGCCCGCGTTCTCGATGCCGACGGTGGCGCTGGAACCCTGCTCCCGCTCGCTCTCCACGTCCTTGTAGCGGTAGCCGACCGAGCCGTCCTCGCCCAGCACGACCGAGAACGACATCCGCTGGGTGGTGTCGGAGTAGAAGGTGACGTTGCGCCACTCGATCACGAAGGTCCTGCGCGGAGCGGTGCCGCTCGTCGCGGTGTAGACGCCCGCCTGGGCGTCGACCACCAGGTCGTCCCAGAACGGGTAGACCGCCAGGTTCGGCGTGCCGGTCGAGGGCAGCGTGCCGTTGTTGCCCGTGGTGACCCGGTCGGCGGCGAAGGTGGCCAGGCCGTTCGTGGTCACCCAGGCGCGCGACTGGCCCGCGCCGTAGAAGGGGACGGTGAACGGCAGCGTCACTTGGAGCGCCTCGTCGTCACCCGTGAGCGCCAGCTTCTCCGTGCCCGCCACGTAGGCGTCGGAGCCGCTCCTGCAGGTGTAGCCGAAGTTGTCGCCGCGCAGCGGCAGCTCGACGTCCTTGGTGACGTCGCCGGCGACGGTGATCTCCGCGGTGGCGGTGCTGGAGCAGCGCGAGAGCGGGGTGACGGTCAGCTCGTAGGAGCCGTGCGGCAGCGTCAGCCGGTACCTGCCGGTGGCGTCGGTGACCGCGCTGACCGGGGTACCCCGCGCTGTCACGGTGGCGCCCACCTCGGGGACGCCGGCCGTGGTGACCGTACCCGAGACAACGGCAGAGGCGGTCGGGGACAGGGCCACGTCCCTGGTCACGCTCTGCTCGGCCACGACCGTGGCCGTCGCGGTGGCCTGCGCGTAGCCGAACTTGGTCACGGTGATCTGGTAGTCGCCCGGCACCAGGCGCGGCAGGCTGTAGCCGCCGTCCTGCCCCGAGGTGACGGTACGGTCGATCGGCCCGGTGACCGCGACCGTGGCCTCGGGCAGCGGCGCGCCCTCGGCGGTGACCGTGCCCTTGAGCTCGCCGAGCCCCTCGCGCGGCGCGGCGCTGACCGCGGCGAAGGCGTCGAGACGGCCCTCGCCCCAGACGTTGTTGTCGGCCGCGGTGCCGCCGCAGCTGGTGTCGTCGACGTCGATCGCGGTGCTGTCGAGCAGCGGCCGGGTGGCGGCGATGTCACCCCGCAGGCGGGGCGAGGCCGACCAGATCAGCGCCACCGTGGCCGCGACGTGCGGCGAGGCCATGGAGGTGCCGGTGAAGGCGCTGTAGCCGCCGCCGGGCACCGAGGAGCGGACGTTCACGGCGGGAGCGGAGATGTTGGGCTTGATCTCGCCGTTCTCGCCCTCGCCCTCGCCCTTGCTGGAGCGGTTGTAGACGACGTTGTTCACGTCGAAGCCGCCGGTGCTGTAGCTGGCCACGTACTGTCCGGGCGAGCCACTGGTACGGCAGGCGGGCCCCTCGTTGCCGTTGGCGAACATCGGGAAGATGCCGGCCGCGATCCACGCGTCGACGGTCGCCTTGTACCAGGGGTCGAAGCCCGCCCCGCCCCAGGAGTTGTTGACGATGTCGGGGGCCAGGTCGGGGCGCGGGTTGGCGCCGGTCAGGTCCGTGGGCGCGAGCACCCACTGACCGGCGGCGAGCAGGGAGGCGTCGGTGCAGGTCTGGCCCTCGCAGCCCTTGGCCGCGATCCAGGTGGCGCCGGGCGCGACGCCGATGCCGGAGGCGCCCACCATGGTGCCCATCACGTGGGTGCCGTGGCCGTTGTTGTCGCAGGGTGCGGGGCTGGGGCAGACCTGCGCGGGGTCGAACCAGCTGTAGTTGTGGTCGACGCCGCCGCCGGGGATCCTGCCGCGGTACTGCGCGGCGATCTCCGGGTGGTCGAACTGGGCGCCGGTGTCGATGTGCGCGACCACGACCCCCTCACCGCGGGTGCCGAGCTCGCTCCACACCCTGGGGGCGTTGATCCGGTCCACGTTCCACTCGACGGCGTTGACCTTCGCCTCCGCCGTACCGGGAACGGGCTTGGGCAGGGACACGGTCCTGACCGGCTCGATGGCCGTGACCTCGGGCAGCCCGGCGATCTCGGCGGCCAGCTTGGCGTCGGCCGTCACGGTCACCGCGTTGACGATCCAGAAGGAGGTGAAGGCCGCGCGCCGGGATTCGAGCAGCTTGCGGAGGCTGGCCTGTGACGCTCGGGCGTGCTCGGTCTTGGCGGTGAAGACGGCCTTGGCCTTGTCGTCCTTGGCGGCGGCCCGGCGCGCGGCGGTGAGGTTGGCCTCGCCCTTCAACCGCACCCAGAACGTGGCCTTGTCATCCTTGGCGAGGTCGGCGCGGACGGCCTCGCTGATCTTCTCGGGTTCGGGTGCGGCGTGCGCGACGTTTTGGGGGAGAAGGAGGGCGAGCACCGCGAGGATCCCTAACAGGATCGTTCGACGGTGCCGGGGGGAGTGGGTCACAGGCGCTCCTCAGTGATCTTTACCTCCACGTGGACGAAGCGTGACTCCGGTCAGTTACCTTTTCAAGGGGCAGTTGCGGCCTATGTGGAAAATGTGACTTACCAGAACGGGTTCGCGTCCTAGCCGTGTGTCGTGCGCCTCGCGGCATGGGCCTGCCGCCACTCCTCGGCCGCCTGGATCATGGCCTGGCCGACGTGCTCGAAGAAGTGGCCGATGTCCTGCATCCGGGTACCGGCGGGTGTGCTCGGGCCGAGGACCTCGGCGCCCTGGCGGGTGAAGTCGGCCAGCATGGCGTTCTGGCGGGCGCTGGCCATCCAGCCGCGGAACCAGGCGTCGGCGTCGATGACGTACCGGTCGCGCCGCCGGCGGGGGTCGCGTTCGCGCCTGATGAGCTCCTGCTGTTCGAGTTCGCCGACGGCCTTGGAGATGGAGGCGGGGCTGACCTGGAGCCGCTGAACGAGCTCGGCGGCGGTCAGGCTGCCACTGTCGGTGACGTACAGGCAGGTCAGCACGCGGGCCGTCATCCGCGGCAGACCCGTGGCGGCCATCATCGCGGTGAACTGTTCCTCCAGCGCGTGGACTGCCTCGGGGTCGCGCCCGTGCGCGTCGGTGGCGGTCGGAGGAGCCGGGGTCGGGGCCGGCTTGCGGCGGCGAGCACGCCCCTGGGTCGCCCGTTGTGCCTGCTCGGCCCGGTAGCCGCCGGGGCCGCCGTTGCGGGCCACCTCCCGGGTGATGGTGGAGATGGGTCTGTCCAGGCGGCCGGCGATCTCGGTGTAGGTGAGTCCTTCCGCCAGCCCCTCCGCGATCGACTGCCGGTCCTGGTGGGTCAGCCTGCCTCCGGGCATCGGTCCTGCCTCCGTATCGCGGTCTTCGGTGTGGCCAGTATTGCGTTCGTCGACACTCCATTGCAAACGAGATTTGCATTCACCGTCAGTCTCATTGCAAGACTTCATCGCTTTCATCTGCACTTTTGTCTGAAGGCCACGTTTTCGTGTTGACGAATCAGTGAAAGCAAATTAGCTTTTACTCAGTCGTGAACGAGACTGATCGGAGCCCTTCATGAACGCCTTCCCCTTGCGCACCTGGCACCGGCCACTGGTGGTCTGCGCGACCCTCATGCTGGGGCTGATGCTCGTCGCCGGCGCCGGGCTCGTGGTGGACGACCGGACCCTGCTGGATGAGTCGGTGTGGGTCAAGCCGCTCAAGTTCGCCTTCGCCTTCGGTCTCTACGCCGGCACGCTGGCCTGGCTGCTGACCAAACTGAGCAAGGGAACGCGGCTGGGCTGGTGGGTCGGCACCGTCTTCGCACTGGCCGCGACCGTGGAGGTCGGCGCCATCACCATCCAGGCGGCGCGCGGCACCTTCAGCCACTTCAACGCCGACCAGACCGATCCGGTCACCCTGGCCCTGGTGCCGATCCTCACCTTCGGCGTGATGATCATCCTCATCACGCAGCTGATCCTGGCGATCGTCGTGCTGATCCAGCGCACCGGCGGGGCCGCGGTGAACCGGGCGATCCGCGCCGGGCTGGCGCTGGCCGTCTTCGGCATGCTGGTGCCGGTCTACTGGCTGGTCGCCGAGATCCACCCCCGTACGGTGACCGACGCCAACGGCAACCAGGTGCCGATGTACCAGGGCCACGGCATCGGCGACCCCGACGGCCACGGCATGCCCCTCACCGGCTGGAGCGTGACCGGCGGCGACTTCCGAGTGCCGCACTTTTTCGCCTTGCATGGCATCCAGGTGCTCCTCCTGCTCACCGCGGTGCTGGCCGCCCTGGCCGCCAAGCACGCCTGGCTGCGCGCCGAGAAGGTCCGCGCCCGCCTGGTGGGCAGCGCCGCCCTCGGCTACACCGGGTTGGTCGCGGTGGTGACCTGGCAGGCCTGGCGCGGCCAGTCCCTGATCCACCCGGACGCCACCACTCTCCTCGCCCTGGCCGCGGTGCTGCTGCTCACGGCGATGACCACGACAGGGGTGATCGTCACCGCCAGGCGCGCCGCAGCCGTACCGGCCGAGACCCCCGAGCTCCACCAGCACGTGCGCTGAAGACCTCTTTACTCCTGAAAGGAAACTGACATGACCATGTCCTTCTCCGCCAAGGCGGGATTGCTCGTCGCCACCGTGACCATCGCCGAGGGCGCCCTGACGGCCCCCGCGGCGGCCACTCCCTCTGACACCGGCCACGCCGACGTGCAGCGCGCTCTTGACCACGCCGTGGCCGCCGGCGCTCCCGGCGTCGTCGCCGAAGTCCGCAGCCCTCGTGGGAGGTGGTTCGGCTCGGCGGGTGAATCCGACACCGAGACCGGGCAGAAGCGCCGGCCGTCCGAGCGGTTCCGGATCGGGAGCACCACCAAGGCGTTCACCGCCGCCGTGGTCCTGCAACTGGTGGCCGAAGGCAAGCTGAGCCTCGACGACACAGTGGAGCAGTGGCTGCCCGGCCTGGTCGCCGGCAACGGCTACGACGGCCGAAAGATCACCATCCGGCACCTGCTCAACCACACCAGCGGCATCTTCAACTACGGCAACGACCCCGGCCTGTTCACCAAGGGCATGGGCGACGCCTGGTACGAGCACCGCTACGACAGCTACACCCCCGAGCAGCTCGTGAAGATCGGCCTGTCCAACCCGCCCTACTTCCCGCCGGGCGGCGGCTTCGGCTACTCCAACACCAACTACTTCCTGGCTGCCATGATCGTCGAGAAGGCGACCGGCAGGACGTACGGCGAGGAGCTCACGCGGCGGATCTTCCGTCCGCTGGGACTGACCGGCACCTACCTGCCGGGCGGCGAGGCGAAGATCCGCGGCCCGCACCCCGTGCACTACTCCACCCTGTTCTCCGCCGAGCCCGACCCCGAGATCCACGACGTGACCGAGATGAACCAGTCCTTCGCCTGGGCGGCCGGCGGCATCGTCTCGACCACCGGAGATCTCCAGCGCTTCTTCGGCGCGCTGCTCGGCGGGCGCCTGCTGCCGCCCGCCGAGCAGCGGGAGATGTTCACCACCGTCGCCACCAAGGGCGGCCCCCCGTGGATCCCCAACACGCGCTACGGCCTGGGCATCTTCTCCCAGGAGCTGCCGTGCGGCGGCACCGTCTGGGGCAACGGCGGCGCGACCTACGGGTCGTGGACCTACGCCATGGGCACCCGCGACGGCGAACACCTGCTCACCAGCCAGGTCAACGGCGACTGGAGCGGCCTGAGCATCTTCGACGCCCTGCTCGCCGCCGAGTTCTGCCCTCGATAAAGGTCCGCCCGCCCGGCGTCACGTCCCCGGCCTCCAAAGTCCCGGTCATGCGCACCCCGGGTCTGGGTGCCCTCTGCCACCGCCGCCGAGCGCGGACCGAGAGGACCGACCGCTGCCGGCGTCGAGGTGGTCGTCTTCCTCGAGGGGGAAGAGCACGTCGCAGTCGTTGGCCGCGATGCCGGCAGTGAGGTCGGGCATGCCGCCCACGTCGACCCACTCGGTGACGATGTCATGCGTCATGGCCCCGGACCGTAGGTCTCGCCGTCGCCCGGCCACCAATAGAGATCTTGATGGCGCCCATCGGCCGTGCGATCGCGACCCGTCCAGACGAGAAATTTACCTGGTCAACCAGGGAATGGAGGGACGCTGGAGTAATGGCTCTCTGGACTCCTGACCCGACCTTCTACCCATCGCCTCGGGCCGCCGCGAACGCCCCTCCCGAACGGCTCGCCTACGTCGCGACCCTGGACCCCTCGGCCGCCAGGCCGGATGCGATAGCCGTACTGGACACCGATCCGGGCTCCGCCGACTACGGCACGGTCGTCGGCTGGACCGACCTGCCGTACACCGGTGATGAGTTGCACCACTTCGGGTGGAACGCCTGCAGCAGCGCGCTGTGCCCCTATGCGCCGCACCCGCACGTCGAGCGCCGATTCCTGGTCGTCCCCGGGTTGCGCTCGTCGCGGATCTACATCCTCGACACCAAGGACCGGGTCAGCCCGGAGATCGTGAAGACGATCGAGCCCGAGGAACTGGCCGGACGCGCCGGATACTCGCGTCCGCACACCGTGCACTGCGGCCCCGAGGGCATCTACGTCTCCGCGCTGGGCGGGGCCGACGGCCAGGAAGGGCCGGGCGGCATCGCGATCCTCGACCACAACTCCTTCGAGGTGCTCGGCCGGTGGGAGGTCGATCGCGGGCCGCAGTATCTCGCCTACGACTTCTGGTGGCACATCAGCCACGACGTGCTCATCAGCTCCGAGTGGGGCACCCCGTCGATGGTCGAGAACGGCCTGGTGGGGGAGCTGCTGCTGGGCCGGAAGTACGGTCACCGGCTGCACTTCTGGGACCTGCGCAAACGCCGCCACGTGCAGGAGGTCGATCTCGGCGACCAGCACCAGCTCACGTTGGAGCTGCGCCCCGCGCACGACCCGACGAAGACGTACGGCTTCGCCTCCGTGGCCGTCAGCGTGGAGGACCTGTCGGCCTCGGTCTGGCTTTGGTTCGACGAGGACGGCCGCTGGCAGGCGCGCAAGGTGATCGAGATCCCCGCCGAGCCTGCCAATCCCGACGACCTGCCGCCGGTACTGAAGCCGTTCGGCGCGGTGCCGCCGCTGATCACCGACATCGACCTGTCGGTCGACGACACGTCCCTGTACGTCTCCTGCTGGGGCACCGGCGAGATCAAGAAGTTCGACGTCTCCGACCCCTTCCACCCCGTCGAGACCGCCTCGCTCAAGATCGGCGGCATCGTACGGCAGGCGGCCCACCCCGCCGCTCCCGACCTGCCCCTGCGCGGCGGCCCGCAGATGGTCGAGATCAGCCGCGACGGGCGGCGCGTCTACGTCACCAACTCCCTCTACGGGGTCTGGGACGACCAGTTCTACCCCGAAGGCGTCGGCGCTTGGATGGCGAACATCGACACCGGCTCGTTCACGTTCGACGAGCGCTTCTTCCCGCACGGTGACGACTTCCGCGGCCTGCGCCCCCACCAGGTACGGCTGCAGGGCGGTGACGCCTCCTCCGACTCCTACTGCTATCCATGACGATCGCGGCGGTGATCCTGCTGGGCGCCTTCCACGGCCTCAACCCGGCCATGGGCTGGCTCTTCGCCGTGGCGCGCGGCCTGCAGGAACGCAGCAGGGACCAGCTCCTCCAGTCGATCCCCGTGATCGCAGCCGGGCACCTGGCGTCGGTGGCGCTGGTCGCGCTCGTCGTCGGCGCCACCGGCTCGCTGGTCACCGGCACGGTGCTGGCGGTCGCCGGGGGAGTGCTGCTGGTCGGGTTCGGACTGTGGCGGCTGCTGTCCAAGCGGCACTTCCGCTGGGTGGGCATGCGACTGTCGCTGCCCCAGCTCGCCGCCTGGTCGTTCCTGATGTCGTCGGCCCACGGCGCAGGACTGATGCTGATGCCGGTCTTCACCGGACTGCACAGGGGCCACGCGATCACGGGCGGGCTGGGCGTGGCCGCCATCCACACGCTGGCCATGTTCGCGGTGGCGGGCACCGTCGCGGTGGTCGTCTACGAGGTGGCCGGGCTCACCTTCCTGCGCCGGGCCTGGTTCAACGTGGACCGGATGTGGGCGGCGGCCCTCATCGGCGCGGGCCTCATCACGCTCGCCCAGCCGATCGCCGGGTGACCACGTTTGGTCAGCCCACCATCGGCAGGCTGCGGTCCAGACCGGTGATGTGCAGCAGCCGCGACATGTACGGGCGGGGAGCGGTCAAGGCGAGCGTGATGCCCTGCGCTCGCGCGCGGCGCTGAATGCCGACCATGACGGCCAGGCCGGTGGCGTCGCAGAACGACACCTGCGACAGGTCGAGGACGAGCAGGCTCGTGCTGTGGCGCAGCGCACCCAGCAGTTTCAGGCGGAGCGCCTTGCTGGTGAAGATGTCGATCTCGCCGGACAGGTGAACGGTCGTGGGTGCCGATGGTCCGGCCCTGCCGAGCGGGGATGCGTCGATGACGGTCATGAGGTTCTCCGATCGGAGAAGAGAAGAAAGGAAACGCCTGCCGACCGGTGGTCGGTCAGCCGTTGGACGGCGGTGTCGGCACCGCTCGGTCCGGTCGGCGGGGCGGCGTGTGGTCACGTTCACGCGGTTCGGCGGCGGTGTTATGGGAGGAGGATCACCCGGCGGGTTGGCGTGAAAGAGAAGTGTCGGCGTCATGGCTGCCCGGCCTGCCCGCGCTCCCCGAAGGAGCCGCGAATGGTCTATCGCCGTGGGCGACGCCGACCTGAATGCCAACGTGCGAAGTGTCCTCGGTGCGTTCAGCCTACCCCACTGCCGAGCTGACCGGGCTATTCGTGCTTGTGGACCGTGACGGCTTGGACCGCCGACAGCGCAATCGTGTGCACAGGGGATTCGTGTCTCGTCACGGCGGAACCCTGTGCGTATTCGTCGAGAACGACGACTTCGTTGACGCGGTCGAATTCGACGACGACGCCCTTGAGCGACTGACCGCCCAGGAGGTGAACCGTCACCCGCTGAGGGGTGCCCGGCAGGTCGGCCAGCAGGTCACGCCACACCTTCATCGCGGCCATCGGGCCGCCTCCTCTCCACGCCTCAGCCATCCCGTATGCCTCCTCGGATCGGCGGAAACGAACGATCGCGCGGCTGGTTTCTTCCACGCGAGAGAGGTTTTCGGCGAGAGGGTGGAACTCCATACGTATTGTACGCCCCTCGTTGATTAGCAACTAAATATATATAACGTGAATTTGGCCGAGGAAAATCAGGAAAGGGTTTCCGGCCCGTCCACCGGAGACGTCAGGGCTGGGAGACGAGCTGGATGCGGATGCCGTTGTCGTAGGGAATGACGATCGTGTGGTCACGCCCGGCCGCCGGACTCGCAGGCGCCGTCCCGAGGAGGAGTGACTACCCTTCACCGACCGATCACTGGCCAGGATACGATCGCCTGCTCACCGGGCCTCCAGCTTCCGCCAAAGGTTGTGAAAGAGTGAACCCCGTGAGCGAGCAGGCGGTCTGTTCGGCGAAGGGGTGCCGGGCTCCGGCGGTGTACGCGCTGGTCTGGAACAACCCGAAGATCCACCCGCCTGAGCGGGAGAAGCTGTGGGTGGCCTGCGAGGAGCACCGTCAGTCGCTCGCCGACTTCCTGGGTGTGCGCGGGTTCCTCCGCCGGGTGGAGAGGCTGGAACGGCCCCATGGCGAGACGGCCCCAGATAACGGATAATCGGGACAAATACCCACAAACCACTCGGACGATGGGATGTGCCCATGGTTGCCATCGACGTTCCGATCTGGGCCGCCCGGCTGCGGGTCCTGCGCCGCGCGCGCCTGTGGAGTCGCACGGAGCTCGGGAAACGGCTGGCCGACGCGGCGGACGAGACCTCACGCGATCGGCTGCCCTCACTCGACACGCTCACCCGGATGATCGAGCTCTGGGAGGCCGGAGAGCAGCGTCCCGACGAGAGGTACGCGGAGCTGCTCTGCCGGGCGTTCGGTGTGGACGAGACGGAGCTGTTCGTCGGTGACGCGACCGAGGTCGGCACCACCCTGTGGCACTACCTGACGGGCATCCCGCTGATGCCGGGGATGTTCACCGCCGAGGAGGAGGAACGCACCGGCCGGGCGATCGAGGCGCCCCAGCGGGCCGACGACGAAACGATCGGCTACTTCAGAACCATCCTCGACGCCTACACCCGCACCGATCTCCGGCCCGCCGACCTGATCAACGTCCTGCGGCCGGTCTTCGCCGGGATCGAGGTATTCCACCGCGATGCAGGCTCGCCGGTCAGGCGCGCTTTCCTGCTGCTCGCGGCGGAGAACGCGGAGCTGATCAGCCGCATGCACCACGAGGCGGGCGACCCGTACGGCGCGCTGACGTGGTCGGACGAGGCCATCCGCGACGCGCGTGAAGCTGCGGACACGCTGCTCGAGGCATACACGCTCGCCCAGCGGGGCGGCCTGTCCGACACCCCGGGCGATCCCGCCCAGCTCGTCGCGCTCGCCGTCGCCGCCCGCGAACGCGGCCACCTCCCTCCGCGCGTGGACGCCCTGGCCCGGCACCATGAGGCGCAGGGTCACGCCCTGGCCGGTGACCACGACATGTGCCACCGCCGGCTGGAAGAATCCGCGCAGTCGCTCGCCGAACCCGGCGACGACCCGCCCTACCGGTTCGACTGTTCGGCCGAGGCCCACAACACCCTGTGCGCCGGGTGCCTGGTCGATCTCGGCCGGGCCAGGGGCGCGCTGGACATCCTGGAACACCAGCCGCCGCAGGCGCCCTCGACGTATGCCGCCGCCTACGCCCTGGCGCGCATGGCCCACGCGTACGCCGACGCCCATGAGCGCGAGCGGTCGGTCGAAACGGCCCGTCAGGCGCTGATCCTGGCCAGGCGGACCGGCGCGTCGCGCGCGCTGCGCGAACTGGCCAGAGTCCGGATCCCGCGCCAGGCGACCCGGGCCAGACGCGTCCTGGTGTAGTCACTCCACGATCCCTCCTCCGGTCCCCGGCCTCTCGGAGGAGCGGGTCGCACGTTGGCGACCCCGGAGAGCAGCAGGTGAGCGGCGGCCTCTAGGCTCGGGCGGCAAGTGCATACGGAATACGAAAGGGGCCGGGAACTTGTCGCCGTGGGAGGCGGTCGCGATCTGCGCGGCCGGAGTCGCAGCCGGGGCCATCAACGCCGTCGTCGGGTCGGGGTCGCTGATCACCTTTCCCACGCTGGTGGCCGTAGGCGTCGACCCCGTCACGGCCAACGTCTCCAACAACATCGGCCTGGTCCCCGGCTCCTTCACCGGCGCGTACGGGTACCGCGCCGAGCTCAAGGGCCAGCGCGACCGCCTCGTCAAGCTGGGCACGGGCTCGGCGCTCGGCTCCCTGCTCGGCGGCCTGCTCCTGCTGATCCTCGACCCCGACGTCTTCCAGATCGTCGTCCCCGTCCTGATCGCGATCGCCTGCGTCCTGGTGGTCCTGCAGCCCAGGCTGAACGGCTGGCTGGCCGCCCGGCGCGAACACGCCCACCCCGACGGCGGCCCGCTGATGTGGCTGGGGGTGTTCGGCGCGGGCGTCTACGGCGGCTACTTCGGCGCCGCCCAGGGGGTGCTGCTCATCGGCCTGCTCGGCGCTTTCCTGACCGAGGACCTGCAGCGGGTCAACGCCGCCAAGAACGTCCTGTCCCTGATCGTCAACGCGACGGCGGCCGTCCTGTTCACGCTCATCGCGCCGGTGGACTGGTGGGCGGTGCTGATGGTGGCGCTCGGCGCGACGCTGGGCGGTTTCCTGGGCGCGAAGGTGGGCCGCAAGCTGCCCGCGCCGGTGCTGCGGGCGTTCATCGTGTGCGTGGGAATCGTCGCCATCATCAAACTGGTGTACGGATAAATCCCAGGTAAATGGGTATAAATCGGGGCATGAAGGGTGACCGGGTTGAGATCGTGATCGACGCGGGAGGCACCCCGCGCACCTACGAAGTGATCGCCACCAAAGCGGGCAGGCGCGTCGAGGTCGCCACCAGACGCGGCCTGGTCGAAGTGAGCGAGGTGACCCGAAGCGGCACGGCCGTACGCACCGCGCGCTTCATGTCCAGCAGAATCCTCGCCCTCGTCGAGCACCCCGCCGACGCACCCCGCCCCAGAGACCAACGCCCCGCGGGTCAACGTCCCGCGGGCCAACAGGGTCAGCGGAAGTCGGCCGCGTGATCGGCCGCCCACTCCTCGAATGACCTGGCCGGGCGGCCCGTCAGCCGCTCGACCGCGTCCGTGACCTTCTCGGGAGCGGTGACGAACTCGCCCCAGGCCTCGACCGCCTCCCTCGCCAAGTCGGGATCGCCCCACATGGCGGCCATCTCCGCCACGGCCTCCTCGGGCGGCATCTCCTCCCACCGCACCTCGCGTCCCACGGCCGCGCCGATGATGCGCACCTGTTCGGCCTGCGTGACGGTGGCGGGGCCGCTGAGCACGGGAGCCTGACCGACGAGCTCGTCCGACAGCAGCGCCTTCACCGCGACAGCGGCGATGTCGGCCTCGTGGATCAGCGAGCGGGCCCCCGCGCCGTACACCCAGCGGACGCTCCCGCCGCGGACCTGCTCGGCCCAGCCGAGCGTGTTGGCCGCGAACCCGCCGGGGCGCAGGAACGTCCACTCCAGCGGAGAGGCCTGGATGAGGCGCTCGACGTCCTTGTGGAACATCGTGGAGTCCTCGGGCAGGTTCGCTGACAGGTAGACGATGCCGCGAGCGTGCTCGGCGACGAGGTCGACCACCTTGGCGGCGGTCTCGGCGGCGAAGCCTGGCCAGATGAGGAAGACCTTCTCGACCCCTTCGAGGGCCGGAGCCAGCGAGGAGGGGTCGGTGAGGTCGCCCTTGACGACCTCGACGCCCTCGGGGAAGGCCGCCTTGGCGGGGTTCCTGACGAGCGCCCTGACCTGGGCGCCCGCGGCGACGAGCTGACTGACTGCTTGGCGGCCGACGTTGCCGGTCGCTCCGGTGACGAGAATCATGGGAACGACTGTAAGAGTTAAACGAAGGTTTAAGTCAAGGGGCGCACCTGGACGGTGCCGTCCTCCCTGACCCGCGTCTCGAAGGTGGGCGCGGGCGCGGTGGCGGGGCCGTGCGCGACCGAGCCGTCGACCAGCCTGAACGTGCTGCCGTGCCAGGGGCAGACCACGCACGGCACGCCGTTCTCCATCACGACCCTGCCCTGGTGGAGCGGACCCGCCAGATGCGAGCACTGGTCGGCGAGCACCGTCACGCCGCTGGCGTGACGCATCACGAACAGCTGGATGTAGCCGAGCCTGCGGGCCACCGGCCGGCCCGCGGGCAGGTCATCGATCCTGCACAGGTCGTGCCAGCCGAGCGGCACCAGGTGCGTGACCTGCTCGGCGTGGTTGGCGCCGGCCGCCTGCCGGTAGGCCATGTGGCCGCCGAGGTAGCCGCCGACGGCGGCGGCGCCGAGCCCCAGGAGCGACATCGCTCGGCCGCCGCCCTCCCGGCCCGCCAGCCTGAGCATGAGGGATCCGGAGAAGAGCCCCACCGCGCTCAGGTTCACCAGCATGTGGACGAACCCCACCCGCTGCTGCTCGAGATGGAGCGAGGACCAGTCGGTCAGCCCGGCGGCGGCCGTCGGCAG
This sequence comes from Nonomuraea sp. NPDC059194, assembly GCF_042754765.1. Lineage (NCBI taxonomy): Bacteria > Bacillati > Actinomycetota > Actinomycetes > Streptosporangiales > Streptosporangiaceae > Nonomuraea > Nonomuraea sp. NPDC059194. The sequence goes on from NZ_JBHZBH010000016.1 coordinate 63,816, forward strand.
CGCGCCGCCGAGCCCGGCGGCGATCAGCGTCCGCGAGGCGCGCGGGTCGGTCTTGGCGAAGTCGAGCAGGGTCGCCGACACCCAGCAGCCGAGCGCCACGGTCGCCAGCGGCGGGTGCAGCGGCTTGCCCGTGGGCACACCGTGCAGCCAGTCGCGCAGCGTGCCCGGCCCGATCTTCTCGCGTACGGCTTTCGCCAGCGTTCTGATCGGCCGGTCCATCGACCTGCTCTTCTCGAGCCTGTCGGCGAGATCGACCGGTCCAGCCAGCCTGACTTTCTCCTTCACGACCGGACCCCTACCCCCACGATAAGGGGATCACTCGGACAGGTGACCTCGGCGGACCGACAGGTCGACCAACTCGTAGGCGTAGGCGCCGAGCGAGGCCGACCCCTCCTCGATGAGCTTCACCTTCTCGCGCACCTGGTCGGCGCGCACCTTGAACAGCGGCCACGTGCCGCCCTCGGTCTGGTGGTTGGCCAGGATCGGGGCGAACCGGTCGAGCGCCTTGGCGAAGCGCGCCTCCACCGTCTCCCGCGCCTCGAACTCCTCCCACAGCTCCCTGAACTGGGTCGCCTGGTCAGAGGGGAGCAGCGCGAAGATCCGGTCGGCGGCGGCGCGCTCGGCCTCGGCCTGCGCCGCCACGGCCACCGCGTCGTAAATGAAGACGTCGCCCGCGTCGATCTCCACCAGGTCGTGCACGAGGAGCATGGCGACCACGCGCTGGATGTCCGTGCCGGGCGGCGCGTGCTCGCCGAGGATCATCGCCAGCATGCCGACGTACCAGGAGTGCTCGGCGTCGTTCTCCCGCCGCGAGCCGTCCATGAGGCTGTTGCGGCGGATCACTCTCTTCAGCTTGTCGATCTCCAGAGCGAAGGCGATCTGGGTGTTCAGTCGGTCCTCTTCCGGGGCGCTAGTCACGCGCGACACCCTATTCATGACCGACACGTCCGGTCGACCGCGTCACAGCGCCTCGACGGTGACGGGAACCCCGTTGAACACGGCGTTCCCCGACGGGACGTCGATCACGGCGTCGTCGGTCAGCGTGTTCGCGTTGACGCCGGGATGCTTGGTGGCAACCGACTGCGTGCTGTCCGCGTGGCCCCAGCCGTGCGGGAGGCTGACCACTCCCTGCATGATCGTGTCCGTGGGCTCCAGCGTGACCGTGATCCGGCCCGTGGCCGAGGTGAGCACCGCCTGGCCGTCCAGGCCGAGCCGTTCCACGTCGGCGGGGTGGATCTGCAGCGTGCACCTGTTGCTGCCGCCGACCAGCGGGCCGACGTTGTGCATCCAGCTGTTGTTGGAGCGCAGGTGGCGGCGGCCGATCAGCACCATCTCGGGCGGTGTGTGCTCCAGCCGCGCCTTCAGCCGCTCGACGTCCTCCATGAGCTGCGGGGGCGCCAGCTCGACCCGTCCCGAGGCGGTGCGGAGGGCGCCGGGCAGCCGGGGCTCCAGCGCGCCGAGGTCGAGCCCGTGCGGGTTCTCGCGCAGCTTGGCCAGCGACAGCCCGTACGGCCCGAGGCGCAGCATCAGGTCGAGCCTGCGCTCCGCTCCCGTCTCCCCGTCGAGCTGGAATTCCACGCCTGCCTTCTGGAGCGTCTGGTCGATGATGAACTCGTCCAGGTCGCCGTCGAGCCCCGAGGCGATCATCGCGAGCCGCGCCATGATCTCCGACTCCGACGGCCGCTCGCCCAGCGGAAGGACCGGCGGCGAGTAGCGCGCGTAGTTGCGCACCGCGAACCCGAGCAGCGCGAAGTCGAAGTGCCCCGACTGCAGCACCCGCGGGGGCGGCAGGATCACGTTCGCGTGCCTGGTCGTCTCGTTCAGATAGGGATCCACGCTGACCATGAAGTCGAGCCGCTCGAACGCCCTGTCCAGCCGCGGCCCGTTCGGCGCCGACAGCACCGGGTTGCCCGCCACCGTCACCAGGAAGCGCACCTGGCCCTCGCCCGGCGTCTCGATCTCGTCGGCCAGCGTCGCCACGGGCAGTTCGCCGTTGGCCTCGGGCAGGCCGCGCACCCTGCTCTTCCACCTGCCGGTCGTGTACGGCTTGCGGGTGTTCGGCGCCTCGGTCGCCGCCATCGGGAACATCGCCCCGCCCGGCCTGTCGAGGTTGCCCGTCAGCGTGTTCAGCACGTCGACCAGCCACTGGGTCAGCGTGCCGAACTCCTGGGTGCAGGTGCCGATCCGCCCGTAGACGGCGGCGGAGGGCGCCGCGGCCAGCTCGCGGGCCAGCCTGACGATCGTCTCCGCGGGCACGCCGGTACGGCCGGCGACCACCTCGGGGGAGAAGTGCTCGGCCGCCTGCCTGACCTCCTCCAGGCCGTTGACCTCGCCCGACACCGTGGTCAGCCCTTCGGCGAACAGCGTGTGGACCAGGCCGAACAGCAGGTAGGCGTCGGCGCCCGGCCGTACGAACACGTGCTCGTCGGCCAGGGTCGCGGTCCTGGTGCGGCGCGGATCGACCACGACCACCCTGCCGCCGCGCCGCCTGATCGCCTTCAGCCTGCCGGGGAAGTCGGGCGCCGTGCACAGCGACCCGTTCGACTCCAGCGGGTTGGCGCCGAGCATCAGCAGGTAGTCGGTGCGGTCCAGGTCGGGGACGGGGATGCGCAGCGGGTGCCCGAACATCAGTCCGCTGGCCACGTGCTTGGGCATCTGGTCGGCGGTGCCGGCGGAGTAGACGTTCCTGGTGCCGAGCGCTCTGACCAGTGGTGTGCTGTAGAGCGCGCCCGCCATCGTGTGGGCGTTGGGGTTGCCGAGGTAGACGGCGATCGTCTGGCGGTCCCGCACGGTCGCGAGGGCGCGGGCGACGGTGTCGAACGCCTCCGCCCACGTCACCTCGCGCCACTGGTCGCCCTCGCGGACCAGCGGCTTGGTGAGGCGGTCGGGGTCCTCGTCCAGGCGGCCGAGGCTGGCGCCCTTGGGGCAGATGAATCCCTTGCTGAACGGGTCGTCCCTGTCGCCCTTCACGCTGGTGACGTGGCCGCCCTCGTCGATGGTGAGCGTCAGGCCGCAGACGGCCTCGCAGAGGGGACAGGTGCGGTGCGCGGTCGTCATCGCCACTCCTGGGTTCGTGATCCGAACTCATCTTGTCCCGTACGGCAGGCCGTGGGAAGGCCCGAGGGCCGGGGTCTTCGGGAGCATCTCGACTCTCGAAAACCCCGGCCCCCTCCCCTGGATGGCCTTCGGCGGTTCCGGCGGCTCTTCGGTGGTTCAGGCGGCTCTCGTCGGCTCAGGCGGCGACGAGCAGTTTCGCGGTATCGGGTGGCTCCTCGATGTCGGCGCGGGTGGATCGCAGCGCGACCCAGCCGCTCCTGCCGTACAGCCGCTCCAGGCCGGGACTCACCGCGCCGACGGTCGCCTCGCGCCTGACGATCTCCACGATCACCAGGTGCGCCCACCTGCGGTGCCGGTGGATCCTGACCTCCCGCGCGAAGCAGGCCGCCTCGATCTCCCCCGCGAAGGCCTCGAAGTCCTCCGCGCAGATGCCTGCCCTGGTGAGCACCAGCGCCTTCTCGCCGGTGGCCGTGGGCGTGATCCACAGGATGAGCGGGATCCTTCCCGCGCGGGTGTGCATGGTCGTCTCCATGCAGACCCGCTGGAGGCGGTGCCTGGAGGCGACGCACCACGCGTGCGCGACCAGCCAGTTGCGGCCCACGCGGGTGGCAGCGGGCACCGAGATCGCGCTGGTGAGCGCGATGAACGGAACCCAGCGCCCGCCCCCGAGCGCGCCAGCCACGACCACGACGATCCCGGCGGCGAGCAACAGTTCGGTGCGCATCCGCCAGAGCCTGGTCAGCAGGCCGGGCCGGTCGACGGCCGGTAGGTCGGCGACGGACGGGTGGACCTGGTGCCGAGGATTGCGCGACATTTCACGACACCTCCTCTGGGACGAGCGAGGTGCCCGGCACCTTGAGCTGGTCGAACCTCGAGTCGCGGTACAGGCGGGAGCCGAAACCCGTGCGGCTGACGGTCCAGCCACGCCGGTGGGCGAACTCGTCGGGCTCCATGCAGATGTCCCTGTCGGCCCGCGCGATCCACCCTGCGACCAGTCCCCGGATCAGGGACTTGATTCGGCTGAGCCCCTTGGTACCTTGTGAGTACATAGAAGACCCCTTTCGCGGCGTTCTTGAGGTGGACTTCTTGGCCGGGCCGGGCGCTGACAGCTCGACCGTCACCCGGGTGGCAGCCCGTCGCAGTGACGATTCGGGATCAGCGTCGGTCCGGCTTCGTGCTGATTTCCTGTGTCGCCTTTATGTGGACGGCGCCGTTGCCGGAAGGGGCGGCCGTGCCGGCCGCGCTTGAATCGTCAGCGGAAGGCCCCCTCAGCGGATCGCCACTTCGCCTTCCTGGCCCGATCGTCCTCCCGTGACCTGGCCGCGGCAATAGCTTCGGCGGAAGAAAATTCAAATTTCTTCGCAATTCCCGCTGGGAGATGCGGCGCACGAGTATGTGCAACTTGCACGCAACACCCCGGCAGAGAAAGCTTTTCTCTTGCCCCCACGGTCCTCCCGTGGAAGCCTTGTGGCAAGTCTTCGTGCGAGTCCCCGTGCAACTTGCACGGTCTCCATCACATTTGTCGTTCCCGGTGAGGAGAGCGGACGGGTGCCAGCAGAGCAGAGCAGCCCGACGGTGCGCAGGCTCAAACTCGGCCAGGAGCTGCGGCAGCTGCGCGAGCGCAGGAACATGACGGGCGCCAGGGCGGCGAGCGGGCTGGGCTGGTCGCCGAGCAAGGTGAGCAGGATCGAGGCGGCCAAGACCAAACCGAGCGAGGCGGACATCAAGGCGATGGCGGAGCTCTACCAGGCCGACGACGAGAAGATCGTTGAACTCCTTGGCCTGTTGCGTGACGCGGATCAGCGCGGCTGGTGGGAAGATTACGAAGACGTCCTGCCCGAGGAGTACACAAGACTGCTCGGACTGGAAGCGGAGGCCATCGACCAGCGAGACTGGGAACCCCAGATCGTGCCGGGCCTCCTCCAAACCGAGGACTATGCCAGGGAAGTCATCCTGGCCACCCGCGGCATCGCGCGAATCACGCACAGCGGTGTTCGCAGCAGGGTCGAGGCCCGCCTCGACCGGCAGCAGCGCGTCCTGCACCGGCCCGATCCTCCCACGCTCTGCGTGATGCTGGACGAGTCGGTCTTGATGCGCCGTTTCGGGGAACCCTCGGTAATGCGGGAACAGATGGAGCATCTCCTGGAGGTCTCCCTGCTTCCGCAGGTAAGTGTCCGTGTCCTGACCCTTGAATCGACTCATCCGGTCAACACGGGAGCCTTTATCCATCTGCGGTTCGCGGCGTTCGACGACGTTGTATACCTGGAGTCGCTCTACGGTGCACGGTTCGTCGAAGACCTCGAGCTTGTGGCTGGATATGAAACCGCCTTCGACCACATCAGGTCCGAAGCGCTCGATGAGGACGAGTCACGCGTGCTCATCCAACGCAAGGCGATGATGTGGCGGCGTTGACGGCTATCCAGAGCAAATAGGGGCAATGGCGCCCCTTCGCCCATTTGGGGAGAAAATGCACATCGAGACAACCAGGGCAGACTGGCGCAAGAGCCGGTTCTGCAATGGCGCTGCGGCTTGCGTCGAGTTCGCCCAGCTGGCGGACGGCAACGTGGCCCTCAGGGACAGCAAGGACGAGGACGGGCCGGTGCTGGTCTTCACGCAGGACGAGTGGACCGCTTTCACCGCCGGAGTCCGCGACGGCGAGTTCGACCTCGTGGCCTTGGGCGCGTCCGCATAAAGAACGGCCCTGGCAGGTTGGTGGCACAACCCTCAGGGCCGTTCGGAAGACGCCTCGATCCGGCGTCCTCGATCTCTTGTCTGCTCGTCGCGAAGTCGAGCCTGAAGATCTTCATATCATCGCACGTTGATCATTCCGGTCAGGCACCCGGGTGTCGTTTCCGCCTACTCCCCAAAACCCCGGCGACGATGGCCGCGGCGAGCACCGCCGCTCCCCACCCCAGCGACCTGGTGTCGCGCGCGGGCGCCCCCTCTGCGTGGGACGTGGCAGGCCCCGAGGCGTCACGCACTTCCTCCCATGCAACATCGATGATCTGATGGAACTCCGCCCGCGGACCGCGTCGCGGCGAGGACACCGAGAACGACCAGCGTCACGAGAATGGGGGCCAGCGGCCGGACGCTTCGACGAAAGGCGGCGCGCATGCGTATACCGTGACACACGTGTCGTAAGCCGAAAAGGCTCACGCCCCGTGAAGGGTGGAATCGCTCAGGTCTGTGTCTGGGGGATCTTCGGGCGGATGAGGAAGACCGAGCTCAACCCGGCGAGTACGGCAAGCGCCGCCAAAGCGACCGCCGTCCCGAGCGACGCCTGCCCGGTGCCGCCCTGCATGAGCGAGATGAACAGCGTCCCGACCGTGGCCACGCCGATCACCTGACCCAGCTGCATGACCGTGAGCAGCGCGCCGCTGGCGTCGGCCGCGTAGGCGGCGTCGACCTGCTGGGTGGCCATGTTGGTCACCGCGATCTGCACGCCGAGGCCCGCGCCGATCAGCGCGCTGAGCACCGCGTACGGCAGGCCGCCCCCCGAGGCGGCGGCCAGGCCGAGGTAGGCGGGGGCCGCGACGACGTACCCGAAGGGCACGAGCGAGCGCTGCAGCCGTTGCGGCAGCTTGGGCCACGCCAGCCCGACGGCGGCGAAGGCCAGCGCGCACGGCACGAGCATCAGTCCCGACATCAGCGGCGTCAGGTGCAGTTCCCCCTGCAGGTGCAGGGCCGAGGTGAACAGGAAGGCGCCCCAGGTGGCGGGCCCGAACAGCAGCACCGCGAGGCCGGGCCGCATGCCGGGCGCGCGCAGCACCCTGGCGTCCACCAGCGGGCGGCCGCCACGGGCGGTCACCCAGCGCTCCACGCGGACGAAGAGCGCGAAGACCGCCAGGCCCGCCGCCATCGACACCCATCCCCACAGCGGCCAGCCGAGATCACGGCCGAGCACCAGCGGCACGATGACCAGCAACACCGCCGAGGACAGCGTGACGAGCCCGAGCGGGTCCAGCCCTGCCCTGCCGCCGCCGGCGTCGGCGGGGAGCACCCGTAGCCCCGCGACGAGCAGCACCGCCCCGATCGGCACGAGCACCAGGAACACGATCCGCCAGCCCGCGCCGAACCCGAGCAGGATCCCGCCGAGCGCCTGGCCGACGACGATGCCGCCGCTCACCACCGCCGACCAGAGCCCCAGCGCCCTGCCGCGCGCCTCTCCCTGGTAGCTGCGCTGGATCAGCGTCAGCACCTGCGGCATCATGAGCGCCGCTCCGGCGCCCTGCGCGAAGCGGAAGGCGATCAGCACGCCGGTCGACGGCGCGAGCCCGCAGCCGAGCGTGGTCACCGTGAACAGCGCCAGACCGGTCAGGAAGGTGTTGCGATAGCCGAACAGGTCGCCGACCCTGGCACCGGTGATCAACAGGACGGCATAGGTGATCGTGTAGCCGGCCACGATCATCTGCAGCCCCGCGCCCGAGGAGTGCAGGTCGGCCTCGATCGTCGGGGTGGCGACGTTGACGATGTTGACGTTCAGGACGGCGAGGAACTGCCCGAGCAGGACGATGGACAGGAGCATCCCGCTGCTCCTGGTCGTGGCCGAAGGTTGGGTCATCCTACTAAGGTGCTGTGCCGTGGGTACTAGTAAAAAGAGCCCCTTGATCCTGGTATCGGCGACACCAGGATGAGCAGGCGCCGCGACGACCTGGCCGCGTTCCTGCGTTCCCGCAGGGAGCGGGTGACCCCCGAGATGGCGGGCCTGCCGCCGGGCACCCGCCGGCGTACCCCCGGCCTGCGCAGGGAGGAGGTCGCCCAGCTCGCGGGCGTGGGCGTCACCTGGTACACGTGGCTGGAGCAGGGGCGGCCGATCAACGTCAGCCTGCAGGTCCTCGACGCCATCGCGCGCACCCTGATGCTCGACGCCGCCGAGCGCCGGCAGCTCTACCTCCTGGCGGGACACGCCGTCGCCGCGCCCGTGCGCGACTCCACCCGCGTCACCCCCGCCATGCAGGAGATCATCGACAGGCTCAGCCCGCTGCCCGCCTCGTTCAGCACCAGCCGCCACGATGTCCTTGCCTGGAACGCCGCCTACGCCGCGCTCTTCCCCGAGATCGTCGGCGCCCCCGCGGAGGAGCGCAACTCGCTGTGGCAGTGCTTCGCCGGCGTCGAGTGGCGGACGGCGATGGTCGACAGGGAGCTCGAACTGCCCAGCATCGTCGCCGTCTTCCGCGGCGCCTACACGCGACATGCCGACGACCCTCTGTGGCGCGACTTCGTGAAGCGGCTGTCGGCGGCCAGCCCCGAGTTCGCGGCGCTGTGGGCCACCCACGACGTGGCCGACCCCCGCTCGCGCGAGAAGACGTTCGACAACGACCTGGTGGGGCGGCTGCGGTTCACGAGCACGATGTTCAACTGCACGGGCGCCCCGGAGACCCGGATGATCGTTTACAATCCCGTCGACGAGGCCACACATTCGGCCGTGGTGTGGCTCACCGCGCACAGCGAGCGATCACATGGCATGCTCGGTGCCTGAATCCGGGAGGACAAATGAGACCGAGCCGCGCCGTGGCCGTCGCTGGAGTCGCGATCGCACTGGCCGCCTGTTCGGCGGCGAAGGGCGAACAGGTCACGGAGGCGGCCGAGCAGCCGACGATCTCGCCCAGCCTGCCGCAGGAGCCGGAACGCACGCCGTACACGATCTCCTTCGGGGGTGACGTGCACTTCGAGGGCGTGCTGAGGGGCAGGCTCAACAACCCGCGCACCGCCCTCGGGCCGATCGCCAAGGTGCTGAAGTCGTCCGACCTGGCGATGATCAACCTGGAGACGGCCATCACCACGGGCGGCACGCCCGCGCCGGGCAAGCAGTACACCTTCCGCGCGCCCGCCTCCGCCTTCACCGCGCTCAAGGCCGCGGGCGTGGACGTGGTCTCCATGGCCAACAACCACGGCATGGACTACATGGAGAGCGGTCTGGGAGACTCGCTCGCCGCGATCAAGAAGTCGAAGTTCCCCGTCGTCGGCATCGGCAGGAACGAGACCGAGGCCTACAAGCCCTACCGCGTCACGGTGAACGGCAACCGCGTGGCGATCATCGGCGCGACCCAGGTGCTCGACTCGGAGTTCATCCAGGCGTGGACCGCTGCGGGCGACAAGGGCGGGCTGGCCTCGGCGAAGAACGAGGACCGTCTCATCCGAGCGGTACGGCAGGCCCGCAAGAACGCCGACACGGTGATCGTGCACCTCCACTGGGGCACCGAGATGCAGAAGTGCCCCAACCCCGCCCAGCGCGCCCTGGCCCCGAGGCTCGTCAAGGCCGGCGCGGACGTCATCGTCGGCGGCCACGCGCACATCCTGCTCGGCAGCGGTTTCCTCGGCAACTCCTACGTCAACTACGGCCTGGGCAACTTCGTCTTCTACAACTGGGGCCTCGAGACCGGCAGGACCGGTGTCCTCACGCTCACCATCGACGGGCGTAAGGTGATCAAGGACAGGTGGACACCCGCCTCCATCCAGGGCGGCGTGCCGATCCCGTTGACCGCGGCCGCCAGGACCAAGGCCGTCTCCGACTGGAAGAGCCTGCGTTCGTGCACGGGCCTGGCCGGGAGTCCGGCCGACAGTTAGCCTTTTGGACTATGCGTCTAATAGATTCGGGCGAGGTGCGATTAGCCGTCTACGAGCAGGGCGACCCCACCAAGCCGACGATCCTGTTCCTGCACGGCTACCCCGACGACCACCGGGTGTGGGACCAGGTCGTCCACCGGCTGGAGGACGCCTTCCACATCGTCCGCTACGACGTGCGGGGCAGCGGCGCCTCGTCGGCGCCCCGCACGGTCGGCGGCTACCGGCTCGACCGGCTCGCCGCGGACATGGACGCCGTGCTCGACGCGGTCGGCAGGCCCCGGGTCCACCTCGTCGCCCACGACTGGGGCTCCATCCAGGGCTGGCACATCGTCGGCAGGAGCGACAGGTTCGCCTCCTTCACCTCGATCGGCGGCCCAGGGCTCGACCAGGCCGCCGCGTTCCTCCGCCAGGCGGGCCGTACCCGGGCGATCGGGCAGTTGCTGCGGTCGTGGTACATCGCCGGGTTCCAGCTTCCCGTGCTGCCCGAGCTGATCATGTTCGTGCTCGCGCCCGCGATGGGCGCGGACGCCGCCGACGCCCGCAACGGGCTCAACCTCTATCGCGCGAACATGTTCAGCCGCCTGCGCCGGCCCGCGGACCCGCGAGTGAACGTGCCCGTGCAGCTCATCGAGTGCACCCGCGACCCGTTCGTCTCCCCCTGGCTGCTCGCCTCGCTGCGGCGGTGGGCGCCGACGTTCAGGCGCGAGCGGATCATCGCCGGCCACTGGGCGCAGCGCACCAGGCCCGAAACGGTCGCCGAACTGGTCGCCGCGTTCGTCGACTCGGCCGCCGCGTCGTGACCCGCATTCCACGCGGTTCTACAATCGCGGTTTTCCCGGCGGCACCAGGCCCATTGGAGGCAAGATGAAGTCCGTGTCATCTCTGCCGGTAGACGAGGACGGCACCGAGCTCGCTCCGCTCCGCCGTCAGCCCACACAACGCCGTAGCGCCCGCAGGGTCGAGCGGATGCTCGACGCCTGCGCCCACCTGCTCGACGAGGTCGGCTACGAAGCCCTCTCGACGACCCGCATCGCCGAACGCGCAGGCGTCGCGATCGGGTCCGTCTACCAGTTCTTCCCCGACAAGCGGGCCATCACCCAGGAGCTCACCCGGCGCAACGTCGAGTTGTTCGTCACCAGGGTCGGCGCCCGCTTCCTCGACGAGGACTACCGGGGGTGGTGGGACGCCGTCGACGCCATCATCGACGAGTACGTCGACATGCACAGGACCGTTCCAGGCTTCAAGAGCCTCCACTTCGGCGACGTCGTCGATCTCAACCTGCTCGACTCCGACTCCGAGAACAACATGGTGATCGCGGGACGGCTGCGCGGGCTGCTCCTGCAGGAGTACGGCCTGGCCGACAGCGAGGAGCTCGACGTGGCCTTCCTGGTGGCCGTCGAGGCAGGCGACGCCGTGCTCAAGCTCGCCTTCCGCCGCGACCCCGACGGCGCGCCCGCCATCATCGAGGCCGCCAAGCAACTCGTCAGGTCGTTCCTGTCACGCAGGCTCAGTCCTCGCCGGCCACGCCAGGCGTGATCGGCTCGGACCGCTCCTGATGGGCGCGCCTGCCGCCCGCCGTCTCCGGCGCGAACGCCCGCGGTGCCGGATGCCTCGTCCTCAGGCGGGTGGCGGGAACGGGGGAACAGGGACGGGGGAGAGAGACCAGCTCGATCTTGGTCGCCAGCCGGGCCTGCATCATCGCCACTCTCCGCTCGGCCGCCTCCACGGCCTCCATCCGGGCGGAGAAATATCCGGCGGCGCCCGGGATGACGGTCGACAACACGGCTGCACAGGCGATCATGAAGGTGAATTGCTTGGCCATGCCCAGCCCCTTCCGCCCCTGATGACGTGTGCCATATATGCCCTTGGTCCTGTAGGGACACGCGGTATGTAGTGGGGTTTGCACGAATCGTTGCCGAAGCTGTGCGCAGGCGGTGATGTGCATTGTCCCGGCAAAACCCGGAACGTCTCGGTAGTCTCGCGGTGTGGCGCATGTGACCCGTGAGCACCTTGATCGAATGCTTGAGCAGGCCCTTCTGGCCGACGACCACAGTTGGCTGGCCGGGCAGCTCGGCGAGCTCGCCCTCACCTACTCCTCGGGCGACGTCTCCCGCGCGGCCATCTTCGCGCTGGCCGCCGACGAGTGGAAGCAGGCAGGGCAGCCGGCCCGTGCGCTCGAATGCTTCCAGCGGGCGGTCGAGGACGGCGGCGAGTCGGCGATCGATCCGCGGGCGGGCATCGCCGACACGCTGTTCGAGCTCGACCGGCCGGGCGAGGCGCGCGAGATCATCGAGGCGCTGCGGGCCGAGGGCGCGACCTCGCCCGCCACGGCGCACACCATCGCGGAGACGCTCGTGGCGTACGGGGATCTGCGGGGCGGGCTCGAGTGGGCGACCCAGGCGGCGCTCGCCTGCGCCGAGGACGACCCCGAGCATGTCGCTCTGCTCCGCACCCGCTACCGGATCAGGCTCGACCTGGGCCTGCCCGAGGACGAACTCGACGTCCTGGTCTCCTGACCGGCCTTTTCTCGTACGGCAAGCCCGGCTGCGCTTGCCGTACCCCACCTCAGGAACTCTTGGCCGTCGGAAACGGGAAGGGCCGTGCCCGGGAAAGGGGGCACGGCCCTGATCTATGTGGAACCGCGAACAGGGGGGCGCGCCCCCGTTCAGCGGGTGGAAGCGGTCTCTCAGTCCTGGGCGGGACCCGAGTCCGGTACCAACGCGTCCTGCGCCACCCTCGTCAGCTGGCTCAGCGGCACGTCCGCCACCGCGTCGGGCACGAGCTCCTCGACCTTGCGGACCACCGAGTCGACCGGCGACGACTGATCGATGTCCTGGCCGCTGTCGTCCTGCGCGTCAGACACCGCGGACTGCGGTGGCAGGACCGGCTCCACCGGGATGAGGTTGCTGGCGGGCTCCGGCAGCGAAGACAGCCCCGGTAGGTCCGGCGAGGTGGACACGTCCGTCACCTCCGGCAGGCCCGCCCTCTGGGGCAGCCCCTCGGGGAGGGAAGGATGTCCGGCCCCCGCCGCGACGCCTGCCATGTCGGAGACGCTGAGAACCCCGGTCGTGCGGGACATGCCCGGCAGCCCCGCCTTCTTGGCGAGCTGCTCGACCGTCATCGCCGTCTCGGAGCCCTTGGGGGCGGCCATCGAGGTCTGCGTGGCCTGGGTCCTCACATCCGCCGTCTTGTCGCAGAACGACGCCAACGTCGCCCCGTCGTTGACGGCGATCCGCCGCCCGCACTCCTCCGCGGAAGCTGGCCCCGCGGCCCAGATCATGCCGGTCGCCAGGACGGCCACCGCAAGGACGCTCCGAATACCCCGTGATGCGTTCGACATTCACGTTCCTCTGATCGTGTTCGGTGATCCGACGAGGGAGAAGGTAGTGACGACGACGCGGCCGGTGGTGCGGCTTGGGGCAACGGTGGTGAAGCCCTTAATGATCGGCTCGCGTAACGCCGGCGGGCGGCGAGCGCGATTACGTATAGCTTCGGCAAAGAGCGAACGGGGGATTCCGCAGTGTCGCCGGTCATCCTCACGCATGCCGTGACCGCCCCCTGCCGGATGGGTGACCTCGTGGCGGCGGTGCTGCGTGACCTCGAGGACCTCGCCGTGCGCCGCTTCCCCCAGTGGTTACCGGGGGCCGAGGACGTTTCCGGCCCGGGCGGCGCGGGCGCCAGGGCCGTGCGTGTGCTGGCCGTACGGCTGGCGGCGGGGGACAGGCACTTCGGGCCGTTCCTCGCCGACCTGGCGGAGGCGGCGCTGCGCGGCCGTCCCTGTACGGCACGCGTGTCCGCGGAGGTACGCGCGGCGGGCCTCGGCCGGGTCCTCGGAACGGGTTCGACGATCGCGGTCGAGTCGCCCGGCGGGTTGACCCGGGGCGAGGCGGAGGCGGTGGTCGCGGCCTGCGCGTGGCTCGAACGCTGGACGGGGCTCCGCGTCCTGCACACCACGCCCCACCGACCGGTGAACCAGGCCCCGCCGGTGGGCGCACCCGCGCCGGTGAACCGGGCCACGCCGGAGGGCATGCCGGGGCGTGGGCCGGTGATGCCGCCTCTGCCGGACGACGTGCCGGAGCCGGACGAGCCAAACCCAGCCGATCTGACCCCGGCCGATCTAATCCCGGGCGAGGCGGCCAGGGCCGGGGGGCCGTGGGAGCCCAGGAGAGGGCGGCCGCATCACGCCAGCCCTGCTGAGCAGCGCCTGGAACGAGTGCTCAGGTGGTGCGGCTGGGCCGCCGACCGGGAGTGGAACCAGGTCTACGGCTCCGACCCGCTCAGCAACCCCGTCAGGCTCGACCTCCTCTGGCGGGAGGCGCGGCTGATCGTCGAGATCGACGACGACAGCCACCTGAGGCGGGACACGTTCGAGTCGGACCGGTGGCGCGACGTGCGCCTGGCGCGGGACGGCTACGTGGTGCTGCGCTTCACCAGTCGCGCCGTGCTGACGGACGCGCAGACAGTCGCCCGCGAGATCGCGGCGTTCGTTGACGAAAGGGTTGGACATGGCACTGTCGGTTCCGCAGGTCTCGGTGATGATCGTCCTCATGGCCGAGGCTGATGAGGTGACCAACCCGGAGCTGAAGGAGCGCTACAACATCAAGCTCGACGGCGAGGAGCGCCGTCAGCTCAACGACCTCAAGCTGGTCGAGAGCCGCAAACGCGGTAGGGCGTACGCGCACGTGCTGACCGATGACGGGTGGGCGCGGCTGGCCGAGGAGATCAGCGCGGGCGTGAAGGTCACCTCCGGCTCGAACGGCGCCGCGCTCAGGGCGCTGCTGGCCGGGCTGGTGCGCTTCCTGTCCCGCACGGACCAGCGCTTCGGCGACGTCTTCCAGCCGACGCGCACCGAGCCCGATGGTGGCATCGCCCACGACCTCGACCCCGCCGATGACCGTGACTCCGACGCCCGGCCCGACGCCGCCCGGCCCGATGCCGCCCGGAGTGTCGCCGACGGAGCTGTCGCCGATCGTGTCGTCGAAAGGCAGGAGGTGGAGGCGCGGGTGCGGGCCGCCTACACCGAGCTGGCCCGTGAGCCGGGCGACTGGGTGAGTCTGGCCGACGTCCGGGTACGGCTGGCCGACGTGCCCAGGGATGTGATGGACGAGGCGCTGCGCCACCTGAACAGGCAGCCCGACGTCGTCATGGTCCCCGAGAACAACCAGAAGGCACTCAGGCCCGAGGATCGCACGGCCGCGCTGGCCGTCGGCGACCAGGACAAGCACTACCTGTCGATCGGCGCGCGATGACGGCGGAGTGGGAGGCGCTCGCCGCGCTGAGACTGAACGCCGTCCACGCTCCTGACGACGTGTGGCGGCCCTCGCCGTACCACGTGGAGAGCCTGCACCGGGTGGCCGCGCACGACCTGCGCCGAGGGGTGGCGGAGGCGAAGGAGAGCCTGGACGCCAGCCCGATCGGCGTGGTGATCCAGGGGCAGCGGGGCACCGGCAAGACCCACCTGCTCGGCTGGGCTCGCGAACACGCGCAGCGGGAGGGCGGCTACTTCTTCCTGGTCGGCCTGCTCGACGCGCGCAGCTTCTGGGACAGCATCGTGATCGCCATGCTCGACAGCCTCTGGCGGCCCGTGGACGACGGCCAGTCGCAGCTGCGGCTGCTGCTGAACCGGCTGGCGCAGCTCGCCGACGTTCCCAGGATGGTACGGCGGGCCGTCGACGGCAGGGGCCGCCTGGACAGGGGAGCGCTCGACCTGTTCGTGGAGGCGCTGCGCCGTAAGGGCGGCACCGTGCTCAGGGACGCGCACGACACGGCGAGGGCGCTGGTGCTGCTGGCCTCCGACGACCTGGCGGCGCAGGACGTGGGCCAGGCCTACCTGACGTCCGTCCCCGACGAGGGGCTGGGCAAGTTGTGGGGGCTGACCAGGGGTCACCGTTCGCCACAGGAGGTGGTGCGGGACCTGTCGCGGCTGCTGGCGTTGACGGGTCCTTCGGTGATCGCCGTGGACCAGGTCGACACGCTGGTCGCCCAGTCCGGCTCCCGCCTGGTCGACGAGGGGCAGGGCGTCGCCATCGAACAGGTGGCCGGAGGGCTGATGGCCCTGCGTGACGTCACCAGGCGCACGCTGACCGTGCTGTCGTGCCTGCCGACCACCTGGATGCTGATCCGCGAGCAGGCGACCGACACTGTGCGTGACAGGTTCAGGGAACCCGCGTTGCTCAGGGTGCTGAAGGACGCGCCGACCGCGAGGGCCATCGTCGAGCGGCGTTTCGTGGCGGGGTTCGAGCGGGCGGGGTTCGTCCCGCCGTACCCGACCTGGCCGGTCAAGGAGAGCGCCTTCGACAGCGCGGTCGGGCTGACGCCGCGCCAGATCCTCGTCAAGATCGACAGGCATGTGCAGGCGTGCCTCGCGGAGGGCGAGGTTCGCGAGCTCGACCGCCTGGACGAGCCCGGAGACGGCGGCGACGCGGCCGCCGGCCCGCCGTCCGGCGCGGGCCCCTCGGGGCTGGCGGCGCTCGACGCCCACTTCGCCCTGCTGAGGGAGCGCGCCGAGGTGGAGACCGCGCTCGACCCCGCGACCGAGGACGCCGTCATGCCAGGGCTGCTGTCGGCCGGGCTGACCGCCTGGATATCGGGCAGGGGCGGCCAGGCCCACCGGTACGCCCAGGACCCGCCGCCGAGCAGGAAGCCGCCGCTGCACGCCCGGCTGCGCCTGACACTCGACGAGGCGACGGAGGACGAGGTGCACTGGTGCTTCAGGGGGATCGCCAGCACCAGTCCCGTCGCGGCCCTGCACCGGCTGAGGGCGGCGTGCGTCACGTCGGGCCTGCGGGCGGGAGTGCCGCGCAGGCAGCTGTTCGTGCTGCGGAACGCGCACTGGTCGGGCGGGCCGAAGACGAAGGAGACGCTGGCGTCGTTCGAGGCGGCGGGCGGCCGGGTGCTCCAGGTGGACGAGGCGGACCTGCGGACGCTCTGGGCGCTGCGGACGCTGCTCGACGAGGAGCCGCCGCACCTGCAGGAGTGGCTGACGGCCCGCCGCCCGGCCGACGACGTGAAGCTCCTGGTCGAGGCCCTGCGCCAACCAACCGGAGAACCACCCCGACCGGCCCCACCGGCCGCTCCGCCTGCCGCCGAACCGCCCCGGTCGGGCCTGCCCGCAGCCGAGCCGTCGCGACCGGGGGCGGCTGGTGACCCCGAGGTGACGCGCCCGATCGCCACAGCACCGCCCGCGGCGACGCCGACCCCGCCATCCACAGCGCCCCCTGTCACGGCCCCGCGCGACGCCGACCTGACGAGCTCGCCCCCGGCCGTCACCGGCCTCGCCGCCGCACCCGCCGACCGCGTCCCCTCGTCGGACGCCGCCGCCTCCGAGCGTGTACCGGCGGACGCCGCAGTCTCCGACGGCATCCCATCTCCGAATGTCGCGGCTTCCGAGCGTGTCCCCTCAGCGGACGCCGCGGTCTCCGACGGCGTGCCGTCCCGGAACGTCGCGGTCTCCGAAGGCGTGCCGTACCCGAGTGTCGCGGTCTCCGACCGCTGCCCCTCCACGGACGGCGACGGGACGCTGGTCGTCGGCAGGCGGGCGGACGGCGCGGGCCCGCCCGCCCGCATCGAACTGGCCGCCCTCAGAAAGCACACGGTCATCTTCGCGGGCTCAGGCTCGGGCAAGACCGTGCTGATCCGCAGGCTCATCGAGGAGTGCGCGCTACAGGGCGTCTCCGCCATCGTGCTGGATCCGAACAACGACCTCTCCCGCCTCGGTACGGCCTGGCCGTCGCCCCCGACCGGCTGGGAGGACGGAGACCGGCGCAGGGCCGCCGCCTACCTGGCCGGCACCGACGTCGTCGTCTGGACCCCCGGCATGCGGGCCGGCCGCCCGCTGACCTTCCAGCCGCTTCCCGACCTGGGCGCTCTCGTCGGCGATCCCGACGAGTTCCGCCTGGCGATCGACGCCGCCGTGGCCGCCCTCGCGCCCAAGGCCAGGATCGACGGGCCGACGGCCAAGGCGCATCGCTCTCAGGCCGTGCTGAGGAAGGCCATGGCCCACCACGCGAAAACCGGGTCACACGGGCTGAGGGGGCTGATCGCGCTGCTGTCGGAGCTGCCGGACGGCGTCAGCGATCTGGACGGCGCGGCGAAACTGGCCGCGGAGGTGGCGCAGAACCTGCGGGCGGCGATCATCAACGACCCGCTGTTCGGCGGTGAGGGCACCCCGGTCGACCCGGGCGTGCTGCTGACCCCCGAGCGGGGACGGCGGGCACGCGTGTCGGTGATCAACCTGGCCGGGCTGCAGGAGGACAGCCAGCGGCAGAGCTTCGTCAACCGGCTGCAGCTCGGACTGTTCGCGTGGTTCAGGCGGCATCCCGCCCACGACCGGCCGCTGGGCGGGCTGCTGGTCATGGACGAGGCGCAGACGTTCGCGCCGCAGGGCAAGGCGACACCCGCCACGGGCAGCACGCTGATGCTCGCCGCCCAGGCCCGCAAGTACGGCCTCGGCCTCGTCTTCGCCACCCAGGCGCCGAAGGGCCTGCACAACCACATTCCCGGCAACGCGGCCACGCAGTTCTTCGGCTTCCTGAACGCGCCGATCCAGCGGGACGCGGCACAGGAGATGGCCAGGGCGAAGGGCGGGGTGGCGGCGGAGATCGGGCGGCTGCGGGCGGGCCAGTTCTACGTGGCCGCGGAGGGGGCGGGCTTCCACCAGATCAGGGTGCCGATGTGCCTCAGCCACCACCCGGCCGCGCCGCCGACCTCCGAGGAGGTCCTGACCCTGGCTCGCCCTTGATCTGGTTCATCAGCCGCCATACGCCGGTGCTGGGATTCACCGCCGGATCGTCGCCGAGTCTCTGCGCTCTGTGGTTGGCTTGATCGACTCCGCTCGCATAATCCGCAAAGCGGAGAACTGCTTTGTCGTATGCCGGCAGGTGCTTCCTGAGTAGCCTGACCACGTCGATCTCGTCGAACTCGTCCGGATTCTGCGCGGCCAGCGAATGAGCGTACTTGACCACTTCCAGCGGCGACTTTGGTTTGGTCTTGATCGCAACTGATATTGCCGGATTGCGGTGCGCGACCTTGAGACCGTCGAGATACTGCTTCTCGGTTTCGAGAGAGCCGCAGACCACGAGCAGGCGGCTGGTGAGGCGCCGCTTCTGCTGCGGTTGCCGTCGTGTGCTGCCCTCACGCCTACTCATTGACGGCACGTTGCTTGACGGTGTCCTCCAGTTGCCGGCGGTCCAGTATCGGTACGGCACGCACGGATCCACCCAGATACCGCCGCTCCCAGTCGAGGCGGTCGCGTGGATTGAAGTCGGTCAGCGGATAGAGGGTGGTCGATCCGCCGAGGTCCTTCTCGGTGAACCAGATCTCGTCCCTGGCCAGGATCTCCTCGCCCTGGTGGCGCCGCAGCAGCGACACGTCATGCGTGGTGAAGATGAGTTGAGCGCCACCGGTGTTGGTTTCCGGGTTGGTGAACAACCGAATGAACTCGCGAGCGAGCAAAGGATGCAAACTGGCGTCGAGTTCGTCGATGAGAAGGAGATGCCCTCCGTCGAGCGCTCTCAACGCGGACCCCAGGTGGTGAAACCAGGCTTGTGTCCCCCTGGACTCATCACTGAGGGGGAGTTCGGTGTCTTTCGATCCCGTGCGGTGTCCGAAGTACGCGGTCAGCATGCCGCCCTGCCGTCTCTCGGTTCGGACGGAGGAGATCCCGAGATCGGCGAATGTGAGCAGGCGGATGACGCTGTCGCGGCGAGCCTCGTCCTTCAGCAGTGCTGCTGTGGGATGGTCTTCGTCGAACTCGTCCAGTTCGAGAAGGAACGGCACGTCGACATGTTCAACGCGCCGGTCGAACCAGGTGAAGATATCGCGGGCCTGTTCGAGACCCAGGTAGCCAGAAATGGTGAGCAGCAGGGCGCTAGGTCTGGTGAGATCCTCGATGGCGCTACGGTGCCCACGGAAGGAATCGCCGAATCTGATGCCGGTCGATTCTCGTTCGAAGAGGACCCGGCGTCGTCCTTTGGGGTAGACGTACAGCCACTCCTCGCGCACGTGCTTGTCGTCGATCGCGAAGCCGTACACGTGGCGAATTCCGTTGATCAGGACGTCGACCCCGAATCGCGACTCCTGATCTCCGGCTCCCTGTTCGAGCCGGAAGGGGGTACGCCCCGTGTGATCGTCGCTCGACCACACGGAGCGCCGAACCATCCGTCGCATGAAGGAAAGCGCGTTGAGCAGATTTGTCTTGCCCGACGCGTTGGCACCGTAGATGGCGGCAAGGGGGACGGCTGGGCGAGATCTGTCGTAGGCGGGCAGGAGCAGCAGCTCCTGCTCGTCCCGAATCGACCTGTGGTTGGCCACCCGGAAACTCAACAACACGACAACCTCCACCGATTTCAACGCGCTTCCCGCAAGCAGATTGCGAGAAGCGCGCTTGAATCGTCATGCTACGCCGTGTAGCAGCTCCTGTCAGGCGCGAGCGATCGTCAGCTCGTCATCACCCAGGTCGACCACCACCGTGTCGCCGTCGATCACCTCGCCCGACAGCACCGCCTTCGCGAGCTTGTCCCCGATCGCCGACTGCACCAGCCGCCGCAGCGGCCGCGCGCCGTACATCGGGTCGTAGCCGGTGATCGCCAGCCAGTCGCGCGCCGCGGGCGTGACGTCGAGCGTCAGCCGCCGGTCGGCCAGCCGCTGCCCGAGGCGGTCCACCTGCAGGTCGACGATCTTCGTCAGCTCCTCCGAGCCGAGCGCATCGAACAGGATGACGTCGTCGAGCCGGTTGAGGAACTCGGGCTTGAACGACGTCCGCACCGCTCCCATCACCGCGTCGCGCTTGGCGCCGTTCTCCAGCTTCGGATCGACGAGGTACTGCGAGCCGATGTTGGAGGTCAGGATGAGGATCGTGTTGCGGAAGTCGACCGTACGGCCGTGCCCGTCGGTCAGCCGCCCGTCGTCGAGCACCTGCAGCAGGATGTCGAACACCTCGGGGTGGGCCTTCTCGACCTCGTCCAGCAGCACGACGGTGTAAGGGCGGCGCCGCACGGCCTCGGTGAGCTGGCCGCCCTCCTCGTAGCCGACGTAACCGGGAGGCGCGCCGACCAGGCGGGCGACGCTGTGCTTCTCGGAGTATTCGGACATGTCGATGCGGGTCATCGCCCGCTCGTCGTCGAACAGGAACTCCGCCAGCGCCTTGGCCAGCTCGGTCTTGCCGACGCCGGTCGGGCCGAGGAACAGGAACGACCCTGTCGGCCTGTCGGGGTCGGCGATGCCCGCGCGGCTGCGCCGTACCGCGTCGGAGACGGCCTGGACGGCCTCGCGCTGGCCGATGAGCCGCGTGCCGAGCTCCTCCTCCATCCGCAGCAGCTTGGCGGTCTCAGCTTCGAGGAGGCGTCCGGCGGGGATGCCGGTCCACGAGGAGATGACCTCGGCGATGTCGTCCGAGCCGACCTCCTCCTTGACCATCTGCTGGTCGGGGGTCTCCTGGGTGGCGGTCGACAGCTCCTTCTCCAGGCGCGGCACCTCGTCGTACAGCAGCCTGGACGCCTCGGCGTAGTTGCCGTCGCGCTGGAACCGCTCGGCGGCGCCACGCACCTCGTCGAGCTGCTTCTTCAGGTCGCCGACCCGGTTGAGCCCCGCCTTCTCCTTCTGCCACCTGGCCACGAGCGCGTTGAGCTCCTCCTGCCGGTCGGCGAGCTCGGCGCGCAGCCGTTCGAGGCGCTGGACGGAGGCCTCGTCGGTCTCCTTGGCCAGGGCCAGCTCCTCCATCTTCATCCTGTCGACGTTGCGCTGGAGCTGGTCGATCTCGACAGGACGCGAGTCGATCTCCATGCGCAGCCGCGAGGCGGCCTCGTCGACCAGGTCGATGGCCTTGTCGGGCAGGAAGCGGTTGGTGATGTAGCGGTCGGACAGCGCGGCGGCGGCCACGAGGGCGCTGTCGGCGATCTGCACCTGATGGTGGGCCTCGTAGCGGCCCTTCAGCCCGCGCAGGATCGCGATCGTGTCTTCAACGGACGGCTCGCCGACGAACACCTGCTGGAAGCGCCGCTCCAGCGCGGCGTCCTTCTCGATCCGCTCGCGGTACTCGTCGAGGGTCGTCGCGCCGATCATGCGCAGCTCGCCGCGCGCCAGCATCGGCTTCAGCATGTTGCCCGCGTCCATGGCGCCCTCGGCCGCGCCCGCGCCGACCACGGTGTGCAGCTCGTCGATGAAGGTGACGATCTGCCCGTTGCTCTCCTTGATCTCGGTGAGCACGGCCTTGAGCCGCTCCTCGAACTCGCCGCGGTACTTCGCGCCCGCGACCATCGCGCCGAGGTCGAGCGAGATCAGCTTCTTGTTGCGCAGCGACTCGGGCACGTCACCGGCGACGATCCGCTGGGCCAGCCCCTCGACGACGGCGGTCTTGCCGACGCCGGGCTCGCCGATCAGCACCGGGTTGTTCTTGGTACGGCGCGACAGCACCTGCACCACCCGCCTGATCTCGGAGTCGCGCCCGATGACCGGGTCGAGCTTGCCGCTCCTGGCCCGCTCGGTCAGGTCGACGCCGAACTTCTCCAGCGCCTGGTAGGTGTCCTCGGGAGTCTCGCTGGTGACCCTGGCGTGCCCGCGCACCTTCTCGAACGCGTCGAGCAGCGCCTGCGGCGTGGCCCCGGTGTTCTTCAGGAGGGTGGCCATCTCGCCGCCGTCGGTCGCGAGGCCGACCAGCAGGTGCTCGGTCGAGACGTACTCGTCCTCCAGCCGCTTGGCCCGCTGCGCCGCGGTGTTGATCACCGTGAGCAGCTGCCGCGAGCTGGAGGGCGCGCTCACCGTGGCGCCCTGCGCCTTCGGCAGGCCCGCCAGCGCGGTCTCCACCTTCGCGCGCAACGTCTTCCAGTCGACGCCGACCGCTTCGAGCAGGGGTACGGCGGTGCCGCCCGTCTGGGAGAGCAGGGCGGAGAGCAGGTGCGCGGGTGCGATCTCGGGATTTCCCTCGGCGGCGGCCCGCCGCATGGCGACCGACAGCGCTTCCTGGCTCTTCTGAGTGAGCTTGTAGTCCATATGTTCAGGCCCCCGGTGGCAGCTCGTATCGGATCAGAGCTCTGACCATGGACATCTCGGCCCTGAGGCGGTGAACCTCCTCACGCAGCCTGAGCGCCTCGTTCTCCAGCTCAAGGATCCGCTTGATGCCGGCGAGGTTGATGCCTTCCTCCTGGGACAGGCGCTGCACCTCGCGCAGCTGGATGATGTCGCGCATCGAGTAGAGGCGGCCGCGCCCCGCCGTACGCCCGGGGCAGACCAGCCCCAGGCGGTCGTACTGTCTGAGGGTCTGCGGGTGCAGACCGGACAGCTGCGCGGCCACCGAGATGACATAGACGGGTGTCTCGTCCGACAGGTTGAAGTAGTTGGCGTCCATCGGCCTACTCGCTCCTGGCACGTTGGATGAGGTCGGCCCTCGGGTCGTCGCTCGCGGTGGCCGTGCGGAACTCGTTCAGCAGTTCGCGCGACTTGTCGTCGAGCTCCTGCGGCACGAGCACCTCGACCGTGGCGAGCAGGTCGCCCTTGGTGCCGTCCTTACGGGTGGCCCCCCTGCCGCGAACCCTGAAGGTGCGGCCGTTGGGCGTACCCGCCGGAATGCGCAGAGTGACAGGCAGGCCCTTGAGGACGGGCACCTTGATCTCCGCGCCGAGCGCCGCCTCGGTGAAGGTGACGGGAACGGTGATGGTCAGGTTGTCGCCCGACCGCCCGAACACCGCGTGCGGCTTGACGTGGGTCTGGATGTAGAGGTCGCCCGCAGGCCCGCCGTTCTCGCCCGGCGCGCCCTTGCCCTTGAGCTTGACCCGCTGTCCGTCGGCCACCCCCGCGGGGATGCGCGCCTGGATGGTGCGGGTGCTCTTGGCCCTGCCGCTGCCGTCGCACACGGGGCACGGGTCGTCGACGAGGAGACCACGCCCCTTGCAGTCACGGCAGGGCTCGGAGAAGGCGAAGTTGCCCAGGTTACGGCTGGCCGCACCGGTGCCCTCGCAGGTCGGGCAGACCCGCGGGGTGGTGCCGGCCTTGGCCCCCGTGCCGCTACAGGGCTTGCACGCCGACGACGTGGTCAGCCTGAGCGAGACCGTGTGGCCCTCCACCGCCTCGGTGAAGGTGAGCGTGACCTCGGACTCGATGTCCTGGCCGCGGCGCGGCCTGGACGTCGTGCCCGAGGTGCGGGTGCCGGAGCCGCCCCTGTTGAACAGCCCCCCGAACAGGTCGCCGATGCGCTCGCTCGTGCTTCCGCTCTGCTGTCCCGTGCCGCCGAACAGGTCGCCGAAGTCGAACGGGAAACCACCACCACCACCGCCGCCGGGCCGCGGCCCGCCCACGCCGGACCCGAACAGCGTGCGCGCCTCGTCGTACTCCTTACGGCGCTTGCCGTCGGACAGCACGTCGTTGGCTTCGGAGATCTCCTTGAACCTGGCCTCCTTGGCGGCGTCACCCTGGTTGGCGTCGGGGTGGTACTGCCTGGCCAGCTTCCTGTAGGCCTTCTTGATCTCGTCGGCGGTGGCGGTCTTGGGCACACCAAGGACGGCGTAGTAATCCTTCTCCAGGTAGTCCTTGGTGCTCATCTATGGCGTCCTTTCGGGGGTTTCTTAGTCTTCGTCGGACGCGGCCGGGGCGTCCTCGGGCTCGGCGACCGCGACCCTGGCGGGGCGCAGCACCCGGTCACCGATGCGGTAACCGAGCTGCAGAACCTCGATGGCGGTCGGCTCGGTCACCTCCGAGGAGTAGCTGTGCATCAGCGCCTCGTGGACGGTCGGGTCGAAGGGCTCGCCCTTCTGCCCGAACGGGGTCAGCCCCAGCTTGGTGACGACCGCCTCCAGCGACTCGGCGACCTTGGCGAAACCGCCGGTCAGCTCGCCGTGGTCGCGGGCCCTGCCGATGTCGTCGAGGACCGGCAGCAGCTCCGAGAGCGCACCCCCGACGGCCTGCTCGCGGACCGCGACCCGGTCGCGCTCGACCCGCCTGCGGTAGTTGGTGTACTCCGCCTGCAGCCGCTGCAGGTCCGCGGTGCGCTCGGCCAGCAGGCCGGCGTCACCACCGGCCACGGGCTCGGCGCCCGCCGGAGGAGCGGCCTGGACCTGCTCCTCCATGGCGGACCTCGCCTGACCGGTCTCGGGGTCGATCTTGCGGTTGTCGCGGATCACCGGCTCTGACTCGGGCCCGTTATCGCGCGGGTCAGACATCGTCACTGGTCCTTCTTGGGCTGGTCTTCGTCCACGATCTCGGCCTCGACGACGTCGTCCTCGTCGCCGTCGGCCTTGGCCTGGGCGCCCTCACCCTCGGGGGTGGTGCCGCCCGCCTGCTGCTGGCCCTGGGCGTAGATCGCCGAACCCATCTTCTGGCTGACCGTGGCGAGCTTCTCCGCCGAGGTGCGGATCACGTCGGTGTCGGTGCCCTCGAGAGCCTTCTTCAGCTCGGCGAGCGCGTCGTTCACCTCGGTCTTGATCTCGCCGGGGACCTTGTCGTCGTTGTCGCGGAGGAACTTCTCCGTCTGGTAGGCCAGGCCGTCGGCGTTGTTGCGGACCTCGGCCTCCTCGCGACGCTGCTTGTCCTCTTCGGCGTAGGACTCGGCCTCGCGCATCATGCGCTCGATGTCGTCCTTCGGCAGCGCGGAGCCGCCGGTGATCGTCATCGTCTGTTCCTTGCCGGTGCCGAGGTCCTTGGCGGAGACGTTGACGATGCCGTTGGCGTCGATGTCGAAGGTGACCTCGATCTGCGGGATGCCGCGCGGCGCCGGGGCGATGCCGGTCAGCTCGAAGGTGGCCAGCTTCTTGTTGTAGGAAGCGATCTCGCGCTCGCCCTGGTAGACCTGGATCTGCACCGACGGCTGGTTGTCCTCGGCCGTGGTGAAGACCTCCGAGCGCTTGGTCGGGATCGTCGTGTTGCGCTCGATGATCTTCGTGAAGATGCCGCCCTTGGTCTCGATGCCGAGGGACAGCGGGGTCACGTCGAGCAGCAGGACGTCCTTGACCTCACCCTTGAGCACACCCGCCTGGAGCGCGGCGCCGATGGCGACGACCTCGTCGGGGTTGACGCCCTTGTTGGGCTCCTTGCCGCCGGTGAGCTCCTTGACCAGCTCGGACACGGCGGGCATCCGGGTCGACCCACCGACGAGCACCACGTGGGCGATGTCGGCGACCTTGATGCCGGCGTCCTTGATGACCTGGTGGAACGGGCCCTTGGTCCGCTCGAGCAGGTCGGCGGTCAGGCGCTGGAACTCCGAGCGGGTCAGCTTCTCGTCGAGGTGCAGCGGACCCTCGGAGGAGGCCGTGATGTAGGGCAGGTTGATGTTGGTCTCTGCCTGGCTGGACAGCTCGATCTTGGCCTTCTCCGCGGCCTCGCGCAGCCGCTGGAGGGCCATCTTGTCCTTGGCCAGGTCGACGCCGTGCGCGTTCTGGAAGCGCTTGACGAGCTCGTCGACGACGCGCTGGTCCCAGTCGTCGCCGCCGAGGTGGTTGTCACCCGAGGTGGCCTTCACCTCGACGAAGCCGTGGCCGTCCTCCTGACCGACGTCGAGCAGGGACACGTCGAAGGTGCCACCGCCGAGGTCGAAGACCAGGATGGTCTGGTCCTTGTCCTTGTCGAGGCCGTAGGCGAGGGCCGCCGCGGTCGGCTCGTTGATGATGCGGAGCACGTTGAGGCCCGCGATCGTGCCGGCCTCCTTGGTGGCCTGGCGCTGGGAGTCGTTGAAGTAGGCCGGGACGGTGATCACAGCGTCGGTGATCTTCTCGCCCAGGTAGGCCTCGGCGTCCTGCTTGAGCTTCTGCAGAACGAAGGCGCTGATCTGCTGCGGGGAGAACTTCTTGCCGTCGATCTCCTGGGACCAGTTGGTGCCCATCTCGCGCTTGACCGAGCGAATCGTCCGGTCCACATTGGTGACGGCCTGTCGCTTGGCCACCTCACCGACGAGGACCTCGCCGTTCTTCGCGAAGGCGACCACGGACGGCGTGGTCCGAGAGCCCTGCGCGTTGGCGATGACGGTGGGCTCACCGCCCTCGAGGATCGAGACGACGGAGTTGGTCGTCCCCAGGTCGATACCTACCGCACGTGCCATGAGTACGTCCTTGTAGTCAAAGTTGAGCTTCTTGGGCTCAACCTACGAACCGTCGGGTGGTTTGTCAAACGAGTTGAGCCTACTCGACTCAACCTGGATACGCGTGGAAGCATTCCCGGCTTCCGGGAAAAAACGGGTGACTCACGATCCCGAACGAGACGCGGTGCCATGACAGTTCCGTTGCGTGAATCTCAGTGATCCTCACACCGAGACTCTTCCTGCTTCATCGACCGCTGCCAACTCCGAAGAGTGAGGTCTTACGTGGTCTCCACGAGGCGTTTTCCTCTCCGGGGAACTTCCCGGCGAGGGTTCCGATGTCAAGCAGCCCGGTCGGCGAGCATCGCGGTGAGGAGGTTTCCCGCCGCGTTCTCTTCCCGGTCATGCCGTATGCCGCAGCCGGGACACACCCAGCTCCGGTCAGCCAGGGCGAGTCCCCGGTTGATCCGGCCGCAGTCCCCGCACGTCTTCGACGAGGGGAACCAGCGGTCGGCCTTCCACACGGTCGAGCCGTACCAGTCGGCCTTGTAGCCGAGCTGGCGGACGAACTCGCCGAACCCGGCGTCGGAGATGGCGCGGGCGAGCCTGCGGTTCTTGACCATCCCTCGCACGTTGAGGGTTTCCACAGCGATGGCGGACTTGGTTCTCGTCAGCCTGGTGGTGGTCTTGTGCAAGAAGTCCCTGCGCCGGTCGGCGACCCGAAGGTGCAGCTGTCCGACACGCTTGCGGGCCTTGGCTCGGTTCTTGGAGCCTTCGGCGGTCCGTGCGAGCTTGCGGTTGGCCCGCTTCAAGGCGCGCTGCGCGGCCTTGAGCGGCTTCGGCGCCTCGATCTCCTCGATGGTTCCGTCGCTGTTCTTGATGACAGCGAATGTCTTCAGGCCCAGGTCGATCCCGCATTCCGGGGCGTCGGCGTCGGCTTGGTGGCGCTTGTTGATCTCGTCCCGGTCCACTTCGACCTGGAAGGAGATCCACCAGCGTCCGGCCTGTTCCCGGATGGTAGCGCCGAGTATGCGCGCCTGGCCGGTCGCCAGGCGGTCAACCAGCCAGGACATGTCCTCCCGGGTCGCAACGTCCCCGATCGCGGGCAGCCGGACGGTGCGGGCGTCGAGTGGCTTGGCCCGGTCGGCGTCGTAGCGGAAGCGGGAGCCGTGCTTACGCTTGCGCCACCTTGGGAAGCCCATGCGCGGACCTTTGCGCTCGCCCTTCTTCGAGGCGAGGTAGTTGGCGAACCCTGCCGCCCGCACCCGGCAGGCTTCCTTGGGGACACGGGAGGACATTTTGTTCTCGCCGAACCACGGGAACTGCTCCGGATGGGCGGCGCGCCATTCCTTCTCCAGCGCCGGGGCCGACCACGGCACGGGGGTCAGGTCGTCGCCGGTGATGCCGTAGGACTCCTCGGCCTTACGCTGCGCCCATTTCTTGCGCACGATCTCCAGACAGAAGTTCTCCACCACCCGCGACAACCCACAGTGACGACCCATCAGCACTACCTGCTCGTCGGTGGGGGCGAGCTCGAACCGGACGCCCTGTTTGTGACTGGTCACGCGGCGTCCTGCGCGGCCTGAAGCGCGGCGCGTGCCCTGCGTCCGGCTGAGCGGCGGCCATACAGGCGGGCGCAGAACGAGGTGAGGACCTCGGTCATATCCCGCGCGAGGTCGTCGTCGAGTTCGACGTCTCCGATCACCACGATGCGCCGCCCGGCCGCCTCCAACGCGACCGTCAGATGCTCCGTCCGAACCGGGTGAGCCGGCATCTTGCCATCCCGCACCCATTGCCAGGCGGTTTGGAAGTGCACACCGTTCCACCGAGCCCGCCTCGAAAGCTTCACGCACTGATCATCTGAGAAAGCCTGGCGAACGCTGGTGATTTTGCTACCAGCTAACAAGCCCACGCGACCGCGCAGGACGCGGCCACCGACAACGCACCTAGACCGACTTCGCCCATACTGCCCGCCTCTCCTCTCGACCAGGCGGCGTGGCGCGTGGCGGCGTCTCCGGAAAAGGTGCGGGCCAGCCGCTGCGCGTGCTCGCCGAGCTTCCCGGCGCCAAGGTGTACGGCGAGAGCGCGGAGTGGACCGACTCGCGGCCCCGGGTACTCCAGGGCTGCGAGAAGACGACGTCGAGATCGTGAGCGCTAGTGCTGCTTACCGCCGTCGACGATCTTGCGCTTGCCGATCGGGGACTTCAGCTTGACCGTCGTGGTCTTCTCGATGGCGAGCATGATGCAGGAGACGTTCTGCGCCTTGGCGGCCGTGCCCTCGTAGAGGGTGATGGTCACCCGCTTGGCCGTCTCCTTCACCTTCACGCTGTCCAGCACCGTGCACGGTTCGACGCCCGACCACCAGACGAGCTTGACCTGCCGGTCCTTGGCCTTGGCCTTGGTGAAGGGGACCTTGCGGGTGTTCACGGCGTCGCCGACCGGCTTGACCTGCTTGGGCGGCTTGGTGGGGGCTTGCGAAGGAGTGGAGATCACCGGCTGGGCGGTGACGGGCTCGTGGGGGTTGACGCGGCCTGCCGTGTCGGTGGCGGCAGCGCCGCAGCTCACGGTCAGCATCAGGCATCCGGCCACTAGGGCTGTAGTCCGCATATCCGTATGACGGATCCGGCCACCGCCCGGTTCACCCGTCCTGTCCCACGCAGGCCGGTTTGAGAGCGGGCGGTGGCCGGGGAGACGGCGCGGGGAGGGGGCGGAGGTCGGGAGGCGGCGCGGGAAAGGTCGGTGATCGGGGAGGGGCGTGGGGTCTACGCTGGTGGCGTGCTGCGTCACGTCCTCCTCACCGCCTCGCGAAGCGAGCGCGTCGAGCGCCTCGTCTCCTCGTCCCCGCTCACCAGGGGTGTGGTCCGCCGCTACGTCGCCGACGACGTGGCGGCCGTCGTCCACGACCTGTCCGACCAGGGTCTGCTGGTCACGGTCGACCACCTCGGCGAGGACGTCACCGACAGGACCGTGGCCGAGCGCGAGGTCCGCGCCTACCTGGCCCTCATGGAACGGCTCCCCGCGGGGGCCGACGTCTCTGTCAAGCTCACCGCCCTCGGCCTGCGCCTGTCCGAACAGCTCGCCCTCGACAACGCCGCCTCCGTCTGCGAGGCGGCAGCGGCCAAGGGGCTGACGGTCACCCTCGACGCCGAGGAGCATGACACCGTCGAGGCGCAGCACTCGATCCACTCGACCCTCCGCAAGGAGCACCCCGACGTCGGCGTGGTCGTCCAGTCCTACCTGCGTGACGCGCAGGAGCGCTGCGCGAAGGTCGACAGCGCGAGGGTACGGCTGTGCAAGGGCGCCTACGCCGCTCCCGAGGCGCTGGCGTTCACCTCCCCGAAGGACATCGACCGCAGCTACGTCCGCTGCCTCAAGACGCTCATGGCCGGAACCGGCTACCCGATGGTCGCCACCCATGACCCGCGCCTGATCGAGATCGCCGCCGCGCTGGCGGTGCTGCACGGGCGCGACACGTCCGGGTTCGAGTTCCAGATGCTGTACGGCGTCCGCCCTGATGAGCAGCTGCGCCTGGCGGGGGTCGGCTCGCAGGTCAGGGTGTACGTGCCGTACGGCGACGACTGGTACGCCTACCTCATGCGCCGCCTCGCCGAACGCCCCGCCAACCTCGCCTTCTTCGCCCGCTCACTCCTCTCCAGGGGATAGGTAGGCTGCCCGCATGATTGCGATTCTGGGAACCGGCAAGATGGGCGAAGCCCTGCTGTCGGGGCTGCTGCGGGCCGGGTTCAAGCCGGGCGACGTCCTGGCGACCGTGCGCAGGGAGGAGCGGGCCCAGGCGCTTCGGGAGACGTACGGCGTGCGGACCGTGTCGAACACCGAGGCCGCCAAGGTCGCCGACACGTTGATCCTCGCGGTCAAGCCGCAGGACATGGCCGCCCTGCTGGCCGAGATCGCCCCCTACGTGCCGGCCGACAGGCTCGTCATCTCGGCGGCGGCGGGCATCACGACCTCGTTCGTCGAGCAGCGGCTCGGCGTGGACGTGCCGGTGGTCAGGGTCATGTCGAACACGCCGATCAAGTTCGACGAGGCGATGAGCGTGATCTCCGCGGGGGCCTTCGCGGGTGAGGAGCACCTGCAGCGCACCGAGAGCCTGCTCAAGCCGGTGGGCAAGGTGCTGCGGATCCCCGAGTCGCAGCAGGACGCGGCCACGGCGCTGTCGGGCAGCGGGCCCGCCTACGTCTTCTACCTGGTCGAGGCGATGGTGGACGCGGGGATCCTGCTGGGGATGCCGCGCGCGGCGGCGCTGGACATGGTCACGCAGTCGATCGTGGGAGCGGCGATCATGCTGCGCGACTCGGGAGAACACCCGGTGATCCTCCGCGAGGCGGTCACCTCGCCCGGCGGGACGACGATCGCGGCGATCGCCGAGCTGGAACGGCACAGCGTGCGCGCGGCCTTCCTCGCCGCCATCGAGGCCGCCCGCGACCGCGGCCGCGAGCTCGCCTCCGGCTGACCCGTGGGGTCCCCCGGACCCCACTGTTAAGAAGCTTTCCTGTGTGCGGCATCATTGCCGACCATGACCGTCTGGACCCGAGACTTCCGGCTGTTCTTCACCGCGAGAACCGTGTCCATGCTCGGCTTCTCCATGGTGCCCGTCGCCACCGCCCTCGGGATGCGCCAGGCGGGCTACGGCGCCACCGGTGTCGGCCTCACGCTGGCCGCCGGTACGGGCCCCATGGTCATCCTGATCCTCTTCGGCGGCGTCCTCATGGACCGTTTCACCCCGCGCAGGATGATGGTCGCCGCCGACCTCGTCCGGGTCGTCTCCCAGGCCACCACCGCTGTCCTGTTCATCACCGGCCGCCCTCAGCTCTGGCAGATCCTCCTGCTGTCGGCGGTCAACGGCGTCGCCACTGCCATGTACAGCCCGGGCGTCGCGGGCACCATCCCCCGCATCACCGCCGACGTGCAGAAGGCCAACGCCACCCTCCGCGTCTCGGAGGCGATCGTGCAGCTCGTCGGCCCGGGAGTGGCGGGCGCGCTCGTCGGTCTGGCGGGCGTCGGCACCGTCTTCGCCATGGACGCCGCCGGTTTCGCCATCAGCGCCGCCTGCCTGCTCCTGATGCGCACCAGGGTCATCGCGGGCGCCGAGGCCGAGGAGCCGGTGCTGCGCAGGCTGCGCGAAGGGTGGCACGAGTTCAGGTCCCGCACCTGGATGTGGAGCGTCATCCTCGTCTGGGTCATCTTCGGCATCACGCTGTTCGGCCCGCTGACCCCGCTCGGCTCCCTGCTGATCACCGACGCGTACGGCGAGACCGCCTACGGCCTGGTCCTGTCGGCGGGCGGCGCGGGCACGATCGTCGGCGGGCTGGTCGCCATGCGCGTCCGCCCGGCCAGACCGCTGGCGGCGGGCGCGGCGGGGCTGCTGCTGTTCGCGGTCGTACCCCTGACGATCGCCCTCGGCGCGCCCCTCCACCTGCTCATGGCGGGTCAGGTGGTGGGCGGCGCGGCGTGGGCGTTCTGGTCGGTGATGTGGGCGACCAGCGTGCAGACCCTGGTGCCGGGCGACGCGCTCAACAGGGTCAGCGCCTACGAGATCGGCGGCTCGATGATGGCGATGCCGGTCGGCAACGCGATCGCGGGCCCGGTGGCGGACGTGGTCGGCCCGGAGAACGTGCTGGGCTTCTCCGTGCTGGTCGCGATCAGCGGATGCGCGGCGCTGCTGGCCGTACCGGCGGTGAGAGGGGTACGGCAGGCGACCGCCTGATCCGCCCTCTACGCTAGGCGGCGTGACGGTCAGTCGCGGTATCCCCCCGCTGCTCCTCCTTTTAGCGCTTACCGGCTGCACCGCCGATGAGCCGCCCGCCTTCCAGCTCGCGCAGGTACAGCGCGCCCCGGTCACCGAGGTCGTCGAGGCGCCCGCCACCATCGGCGCCAGGGCCACGGCCACGCTGCGCGCGCCCGCCCAGGGCACGGTGAGCAAGCTGTACGTGCGCGACGGCGAGAAGGTGGCCAAGGGCCAGATCCTCGCCAGGATCCGCTCGCCTCAGGCGACCGGCCAGCTCGACCAGGCGCGCAAGGCGGCGCGGCCGGTGGCCGCCCCCTCGACGCCCCGCCTGGCGAGCATCGACACCAGCGCCTTCGACCGCAAGATCGCCAGGCATTTCGCGAAGGCCAGGGCGGAGGCGCGCAAGGTCGACGACGCGTCCGCGCGCAGGCAGCTGCTGTCGGCCATCGACCTGGCCGAGACCCAGCACAAGGCGAACAAGCAGGCGCTGTCCCAGATCACCGCCTCGCTCAGCCGTACCGTCAGCGGCTTCACCAGCGGGTTGACCGCCTCGATGTCGTCGCTGCAGGCCGCCTCGCGCACGCAGGCGAAGGCGGCGGTGAAGGCGGCCGAGTCCACGGTGAAAGCGCTCACGATCAAGGCGCCGTTCGGCGGCGTCGTCACCCTCGGACGCCCTTCGGGCGGGGGCGGGTCCAGCGCGTTGAGCGGCCTGCTCGGGCAGATCCCCGGGGGCGCGGCGGCGCAGCTGCCTGCCGTACCGGCCGGTGGGTCCTCCGGCGGCGGCGCGGCGGTCGCGGTCGGCGTGCCGGTGTCGGCGGGCGACCCGATCGTGACGGTGACCGATGTCTCCAAGCTGACGCTGTCGGCCGACATCGACGAGACCGACGTGCTGCTGGTCAAGCCGGAGACGCGCGCGGAGATCGAGCTCGACGCGGTGCCGGGCGCGACCTACACCGCGACGGTGACCGGCGTCGGCATCCAGCCCATGGAGGCCACCACCGGCGGCGTCAGCTATCCGGTGCAGCTGTCGCTCGGGCCTGGCGTCTTCGACGACGGTTCCAAAGCGCCCACCCCCAAACCCGGCATGAGCGCGGTCGCCAGGCTGACCGTCCGCGAGGCGCCCGCCGCCGTCGCGGTGCCCGCCTCCGCGATCGTCTCCAGCGGGCGGGAGAGCGTGGTCTGGGTCTCGGCCGACGGTACGGCCCTGCGGCGCGTGGTCAAGCTCGGCGCCCAGGGCGATGCCATGGTCGAGGTGGCGAGCGGACTGACCGTGGGCGAGCGCGTGGTGGTCAAGGGCGCCGACACCGTACGGCAGGGCCAGCCGCTGTCATGACCCCCGCACTGGAGGCCGTCGACCTCACCCGCTCCTACCAGCTCGAAGGCGTCTCCGTCGACGCGCTGCGAGGGGTCAGCCTGCGGATCGGCCAGGGCGAGTTCGCGGCGATCGTCGGGCCCTCGGGGTCGGGCAAGTCGACGCTGATGCACCTGCTCGGCTGCCTCGACCGGCCCACGTCCGGCGCGTTGCGGGTGAACGGCACCGAGATCTCCGCCCTGTCGGACACTGCGCTCGCCTCGCTGCGCAACAGGACGATCGGGTTCGTCTTCCAGTCGTTCCACCTGCTGGGGCGGACCTCGGCGCTGGACAACGTGGCGCTGCCGCTGGTCTATCGCGGGGTCGGCAAGGCGGAGCGGCGGTCGCGGGCCAGGCGGGCGCTGGAGGCGGTGGGGCTGGGACACCGGCTCGACCACCGGCCCTCCCAGATGTCGGGCGGCGAGCAGCAGCGGGTGGCGATCGCGCGGGCGCTGGTGGGGGAGCCCTCGGTGCTGCTGGCCGACGAGCCGACCGGCAACCTCGACACGCGCAACGGCGTCGAGGTGATGGCGATCCTCGACCGGCTGAACGCCGACAGCGGCGTGGCGATCGTGCTGGTGACGCACGAGCCCGAGGTCGCCGCCCACGCTCGCCGCCAGATCCACGTCCGCGACGGCCTCATCGAACTCGACACGGCACGTGGGGAGGCGGACCGGTGAGAGGCGCGGAGGCGTTCTTCATGGCGCTGGAGGCCCTCAGGGTCAACCGGCTGCGCAGCACGCTCACCATGCTCGGCGTCATCATCGGCGTCCTGGCCGTCGTCATCCTCGTGGCCATCGGCTCGGGCGCCAAGAACGCCATCGAGCGGGAGATCTCCGGCCTCGGCAGCAACATCATCCTGGTCGTCCCCGGCCAGCTCAGCGTGGGCGCCGCGCCCACCCAGAGCAGGATGAACCTGTCCGACGCCGCCTTCGTGCGGCGGGTCGTGGGCGACCCCGGCAAGGTCACCGTCTCCGTCCAGTCGGGCGAGACCGTGCGCGTCGGCAGGACGGAGGCGTTCGTCACGATCGTCGGCACCGACGAGAACCTCCCCAACATCTTCCAGCGCCCCCTCGACCGGGGCCGCTATCTGACGGAGACCGACGTCGACACCCGCCGCAGGGTCGCGGTGCTCGGCGCGGAGGTGGCCGACGAGCTGTTCGGCGACGTCGACCCCCTGGGCCGCCAGATCACCGTCTCTGGCGCCCGTTTCCGGGTGGTCGGCGTCTACGCGACGGTCGGCGCGACGTTCGGGGTGGCCCGTGACAAGGAGGTGCACGTCCCCGTCACGACCGCGCAACGGCTGATCGGCGCCGACAAGATCAACGGCATCGCGGTCGGCGCCTCGGGCCCCGACGAGATCGAGCCGCTCCAGCAGAAGGTCGTCGCCGCGCTGGGCGAGCGCTACCCGGGCGAGCGCTTCTCCGCCGTCACCCAGACCCAGCTGCTCGGCACCATCGGGAGTGTGCTCGGGATGCTGACCGGCGTGCTCGCCGCCATCGCGGGCATCTCGCTGCTCGTGGGCGGCGTCGGCGTCTCCAACATCATGCTCGTCAGCGTCCGCGAACGCACCCGCGAGATCGGGCTGCGCAAGGCACTGGGGGCGCGTCAGCGCGACATCCTGGCGCAGTTCCTCATCGAGGCGGTGCTGCTGACCACCATCGGCGGCGTGCTCGGCATCCTGCTGGGCGTGGGCGGCGCGCTGGCCATCCAGGCGCTCACGCCCGTGCCCGCGGCGATCACCTGGTGGTCGGTGGCGCTGGCGTTCGGGGTGTCGGCCGCCGTCGGCGTCTTCTTCGGGGTGGCCCCGGCCCGCCGGGCGGGCCGCCTGGACCCGGTGATCGCCCTGCGCGCGGAGTGACCTCGCGCTCCCTGAGAACCCGGGATCACCCGCACGGCAGCTCCGCCACGATCACGGTGGGCCCGCCGGGCGGGCTGGTCACCGTGAAGCGGCCGTCCAGCGCGGCCAC
Source organism: Nonomuraea sp. NPDC059194 (assembly GCF_042754765.1). Classification (NCBI taxonomy): domain Bacteria; kingdom Bacillati; phylum Actinomycetota; class Actinomycetes; order Streptosporangiales; family Streptosporangiaceae; genus Nonomuraea; species Nonomuraea sp. NPDC059194. Next base: position 99,503 of record NZ_JBHZBH010000016.1, read on the forward strand.
CCGCCGCGCCAGTCCTGACAGCCCGCCGCCCGCCGCGTTCGCCCCGCCCACCCCGTCGTCCTGGACGCGCACGACGACCGTCGTGTCCTGCTCGCGAACCTCGACGGTGACCGCGGTGGCCTCGGCGTGCTTGGCCGCGTTGGTCACCGCCTCGCTGACCACGAAGTACGACGCCGTCTCCACCGCCATCGGCGGCCGGCCGGGCAGGTCGCAGACGACCTTGACCGGGATCTCGGAGCGCTCGGCCACCCCGGCCAGCGCGTCGGCGAGCCCGAGGGAGTCCAGCCCCGACGGGTAGACCCGCCAGGCCACCTCGCGAAGCTCGGCCAGCGCCTGCTGCGCCTGCTCGTGCGCCTGCGCGAGCAGTTCAGGCCGCCCTCTGCGGGCACGCCCGACCAGCATGGACAGCGCCACCAGCCGTTGCTGCAGCCCGTCGTGCAGGTCCCGCTCGATCCTGCGCCGCTCGGAGTCGACGGCCGCCAGCACGCCGGCGCGGCTCTCGGCCAGCTCGGTGATACGGCGGTGCAGCGCCTCGGTGGGGTCGGGGGCGAGCATGCGCGCGGCCAGCCGCCGTTCCAGCGCGTGCACCCCGACCAGGCCCGACAGGTCCAGGAACAGCAGCACCGACCCGCCCAGGGCGGCGTAGGCGAGCAGCGGCACGGTCGGCGCCATGCCGTCGACCGGCAGGCCCCTGCCCCAGAACCAGGCCAGGACGACGGCCACCCCGAGGCCATAGCCGAGCAGGGCGAGGACCAGGCCGCCGAGCACGCCCACCGGCACCCTGGCCGCCAGGTAGCGCAGCTCCTGCCCGTCGGAGCGGTCCGCGTCGAGCCCGAGGGCGGCGGGGTCGAGCCGCAGGCGGCGGGCTTCGAGTACGGCCAGCAGCCGGGCCGCCCGCCGTACGCCGGGCCGGGTCCCGAAGGGCAACGCGGCCAGCACGAAGACGAGATCGAGCAGCGCGGTGACCGTCCCGAGGACCACCGCGCCCAGCAGCCGCAGCCCCCTAATGGTGAGCCACATGCCGACCCTTTCGCCGCTCGCTCAGCCGGACCCCGAGGAAGACGAGGACGGCCAGCGCGACGACGGCGATCACCACGTTGGTGCCCACTCCGACATATGTCTCCACGATGGACCAATTCTCCCCGAGGAAGTAGCCGGCCAGGACGAAGATCGTGTTCCAGATGAGGCTGCCGGCCGTGGTCAGCAGCGTGAAGCCGCCCAGCGGCATCCGCTCGACCCCGGCTGGGATGGAGATCAGGCTGCGGAAGATGGGGATCATCCGTCCGAAGAACACCGTCTTGCGGCCGTGCTTGAGGAACCACGCCTCGGTCTTGGCGATGTCGGAGAGCTTCAGCAGCGGGATCCGCGCGGCCAGGGCCAGGGTGCGCTCGCGGCCGAGCAGTGCGCCCACCCAGTAGAGCGCGAGCGCGCCGACCACCGAGCCCGCGGTGGTCCACAGCAGCACGCTCAGCAGGTCCAGCTCGCCCCGGGAGGAGGCGAAGCCGGCCATCGGCAGGATCACTTCGCTGGGGAGGGGCGGGAAGAGGTTCTCCGCCGCGATCGCCAGCCCGGCCCCCGGCGCGCCGAGGCTTTCCATGAGGTTGATCAGCCATTCCGTCATGCCTCATAAGCTACGAACGATCATGATGTATCCGGAATGAGGTGCATGGCCGTTCCGGGGGTGCGGAAAACCACAGGCACAGCCGGATACGCGCCTCATTCCGGCGGCCGGGCGACCGAACCTACTGTTCCTGGCCATGATCGGAAAGATGTTCGACGTCCCGAGACGGGCGCTGGCCGGGATGGCGGCCCTTCTCACGCTGGCCGCGGTGATCCTGCTGTCCGCCATGGCCGACAGCACGATGCAGCCCCTCCCGACGAGCGCCCCCGGCACCCAGTTCATCGCCGAGCGCGCCCTGGCCCACCTGGAGAGGTTCGCCGCCGAGCCGCGGCCCATCGGCAGCCCCGCCAGTGACCGGGCCAGGGACTACCTGGTCGGGCAGCTGCGCGCCGCGGGCCTCGAGGTCGAGGTCCAGCGGTCGGTGGGAGCCCGCTCGGCGGCGGGGCTGGCGACGTTCGGCCAGGTCGACAACATCGTGGGGCGGCTGCCCGGCACCGATCCGACCGGCACGGTCCTCATCGCCGCGCACTACGACTCCGCGGCCATGGGGCCCGGTGCCTCCGACGACGGCGCGGCGGTGGCCGCGATGATCGAGACGATCAGGGCGCTGCGAGAGGGCACCGGCCCGCGTAACGACATCGTGCTGCTGATGTCGGACGGCGAGGAGGACGGCGTGCTCGGCGCCGAGGCGTTCGTCAGGGAACACCCCCTGGGGCGCAAGGGCGGGGTGCTGCTGAACTGGGAGGCCCGCGGGGTGAGCGGCCCCTCGCTGATGTTCGAGACCTCCAGGAACAACGCCCGGCTGGTCGAGGCGTTCGTCAACGCCGTTCCCGCCCCGCGCGGCGACTCCTCCATGGTGGAGCTCTACCGGCTGCTGCCGAACAACACCGACTTCACCCCGCTGACCAAGGCCGGATTCACCGGCATGAACTTCGCCTACATCGAGCGTTCCTCGCTCTACCACACCGCCGGTGACTCCATCGCCAACCTCAACCGGGGCAGCCTGCAGCACCACGGCACCAACATGCTGGCGCTGGCGCGCTCCCTCGGCGACACGGATCTTCGGACGCTGTCCTCCGACCACGACGTCACCTACTTCCGCGCCCTCGGCACCATGATCACCTACCCGGACCTGTTCGTCTGGCCGCTGGCGGCGCTGGCCGTCCTCGCGGTGGCGGGGCTGGCGGTCGTCGGCCGCGTCAGGCGGCTGCTCAGCCTTCCCCGGCTGCTGGTGGCGACGGTCTCGGCCGTCGTACCGCTGATCCTGTCGGTGGTCCTCGCGCAGGGGCTGTGGGAGCTGCTCGTGGCCTGGCGGCCCGCCTACGACGCGATGGGCGGGCTGCTGCACCGCCCGCTGCCGTTCCAGGCGGCCGTCGCGGTCCTGTCCGCGCTGGCGGTGCTCGGCTGGTACCAGTCGATGCGCCGCAGGCTCGGACCGGCGGCGCTGTCGGTCGGCGCACTGCTCTGGCCGGCCGGGCTGGGCGTCCTGTGCGCCCAGGTCGCTCCGGGGGCGTCCTTCCTGTTCGCCCTCCCTTCGATGCTGTGCGCGCTCGGCGGTCTGGCCGCCCTCCTGCTCCCCCCGCTCACCTGGGTACGGCTGGCGGCGGCCCTGCTGGGTCCGATCACGGCCGCGATGCTGCTGCCCTCCCTGGCAGGCAATGCCTTCGACGGGATGGGGCTGGCGCTCGGCGGGGCGAGCGCGCTGGTGCTGGCACTGTTCGGGCTGTCGGTGCTGCCGATCGTGGAGCTGTTCCTGCCCGACCCGGCCACGAAGCCCAGGCGGGCCGCCGTGCTGGCCGTACCCCTGACGGCGGTCGTCCTCGCGGTGGGGCTGGTGGGCACGGGGCTGCTGGCGGACAGGTTCGACGCGGACCGGCCGCGGCGCACCCACCTGGCGTACGTCATGGACGCCGACACCCGCGCCGCGCACTGGGTCAGCGCCGACGGCGAGCCCGCGGAGTGGACCAGGCGGTACGTGTCAGGCCACGACCGGGCGGCGCTGCCCGAGGGGTACGCCAGGGGCGCGCTGTGGACCGGCCCCGCACCGGCGATCAGCGCCCACGGCCCGCGAGCCGACGTGCTGGCGCGCCGCGGGGACACCGTCAAGCTGCGCGTGACCGGCGGCAACGGCGCACGCTCGGTGACACTGCGGTTCGACCGGCCGATCACCCAGGCCACCGCGGACGCCGGCCGGTTCGGCTCGGTGAGCGTCCCCGTCACCGGCACGCGAACCGGCACCTGGCCCGCCGAGATCCGCTTCCGCGGCATCCCCGCCCGTGGAGTCACGATCACCGTGCGCGTCCCTGGCGCCGACCGGGTCCGTCTCACCGTCATCTCCGAGACCGACGGACTGTCCGCGGTGCCGGGTTTCGTCCCCAGACCCGCGGGCCTGGTCGCGGCCACCAGAGAGGACGGCGACCTCGTCGCGGTCACCCGCACCTACGCCCTGCCCTAGATCCGGCTCTCCCCAGGCGACCTCGATCCCGGCGACTGCGGTAACGTCGGCCGCATGAGCGAGTCGGCGCGAGTCGTCTGGGACGACGCCCTCACTGCCTATGATTTCGGCCCGGGTCACCCCCTCGCTCCCGTCAGGGTCGAGCTGACCATGGCGCTGGCGCGCGAGCTGGGCGTCCTCGACAGGACCGAGGTGGTCGGCTGCGCGCCCGCCACCGACGACGAGCTGGCCCTCGTCCACAAGCGCGACTACATCGAGGCCGTCAAGCGCGTCTCCGCGGACGGCGGGCCCGACCTGACCGCCGGTCTCGGCACCCCCGACAACCCGGCCTTCAGAAGCGTCCACGAGGCCTCCGCGCTCATCGCGGGCGCCTCGCTGGCCGCCGCCCGCTCGGTCTGGGAGGGTACGGCCGAGCACGCCGTCAACATCGCGGGCGGCCTGCACCACGCCATGGCCAACTTCGCGAGCGGCTTCTGCGTCTACAACGACCCCGCCGTGGCGATCGGCTGGCTGCTGGCCCAGGGCGCCTCGAAGGTCGCCTACGTCGACGTCGACGTCCACCACGGCGACGGCGTCCAGGCGCTCTTCTACGACGACCCCCGCGTGCTGACCATCAGCCTCCACGAGAGCCCCCGCACACTCTTCCCCGGCACCGGATGGCCGGAGGAGACCGGCGCGGACGGCAGCGCGGTCAACGTGGCGCTGCCCGCGGGCTGCGGCGACGAGGGCTGGCTGCGCGCCTTCCACGCGGTGGTGCCGCCGCTGCTGCGCGAGTTCCGGCCGGAGATCCTGGTCACCCAGCACGGCTGCGACAGCCACGCGCTCGACCCGCTGGCCCACCTGATGCTCAGCCTCGACGGCCAGCGCGCCGCCTACGAGGCGCTGCACCGCCTGGCCCACGAGACGGCGGGCGGGCGCTGGGTGGTCACGGGAGGCGGCGGCTACGAGCTGGTCCAGGTGGTGCCAAGGGCGTGGACGCACCTCATCGCCGAGGTGTCGGGCCATCCCCTCGACCCGTCGACAAGGACGGGCCAGGCCTGGCAGGCGCTGGTCCGCGAGCGGACGAGGGAGACGCCGCCGCTCACCATGACCGACGGCAGGAACCCGCGGTTCACCGACATCTCCGGCGGCTACGACCCCGCCGACGCGGTCGACCGGGCGATCATGGCGACGAGGAACGCGGTGTTCCCCTTCCACGGCCTCGACCCGATGCCCTGACGGGCCGGGAGCACCGTGTGCGACGTGGGAATTTCGTGACCTAAGTGATGGTTCAGACCATTTGTGGAGCGTAGGCTGCCACAGGTGGGAAGGAGAGCCCAGTGCTGACCCGCGACGAACTGCGCGAGCACCTGGTCCGCACGCGCATCGCCGGAGATGTGGCCACCAGCAGGGAGAACAACCTCGACCACTACAGGTCCGTCGCGAACCGTGACCCGTACTTCCTTTTCGGGCTGACCAGCCTCGAGAACTGGTCCTACCGCGACGTCCTCGCCCAGATGGCCAAGTCGGCCGGCGTGGTCGCCGACCCCGGGCACCGTGAGGGTCAGGACACCATCGACCCCGAGCGCACGATCGACCAGCTCGACCTCATGGCCGAGCGGATCGCCGTTGTGCTGGCCAAGCCCTCACCCCGCGTGCTGTTCGCCACGGGGCACCCGACCGGGCTGCTCGCCATCCACCTGCCGCTGGCCGCGGCCGTGGCGGCCAAGGGGGCCACGCTGCTGTCCCCGGCCGAAGGCTGGACCTACTGGGGAGCGGGCTTCGGCAGGAAGCGTAAGATCCGCTACCTGGGCGACGTCGCGATGCTCGACGACCGGGGCGGCTTCGTCCACACGCACGACTCGGCGCCGATGGAGGCCATGCTGGCCGAGCTCGGCGACGCGCGTCCCGACCTCGTGATCGCCGACCACGGGTGGGCGGGCGCGGCCGGCGAGGCGGGCATCCCGACCGTGGGTTTCGCCGACAGCAACGACCCCGCGCTCTTCCTCGGCGAGGCGGAGGGGAAGATCGATGTCGTGGTTCCGCTCGACGACAACGTGCTCCCACGCTATTACGCGCCGTTGACCGATCGGCTCGTCACACGAGTCTCACAAGCCCTTTGAGTTGAATTCGGCCCTCCCTATACCGTCTTTTCGCGCCTGCATTCCAAGAGGCTCGTCGTCCCTTTGCCAACTTTTGGGAGGGGCTGGGCGACTCTTATGTGTACGAACATGGACGGTTCCAACGTCCAGGCGAGGGGCACGGCCCGGCTGCTGGCCAGCGATTTTGCTGGTTCCGCTGACAGGCGGCTCCGATAACTGGGAAAGTAGGGGGTTTGCGCACTCGGAGTCCCGACTTACGCTGACGGCAGTACACGTGCGTGAGCAATGGCACCAGTGGGGATAACCCGGAAACACGTGCGGAAGAGGCGTCCGATGGGTGCAGGCGAAAGACCTCTCAGCGAGGTGAAGTTCCTGACCGTCGCCGAAGTGGCCACGGTCATGCGGGTGTCCAAGATGACGGTGTACCGGTTGGTGCACTCCGGCGAGCTCCCGGCCATCAGGGTCGGCCGCTCGTTCCGAGTTCCCGAGCAGGCGGTCCACGACTACCTGAGGGAGGCGTACATCGAGGCGGGATAGGCCCAGAAGGTAGCGGTGTGATCGGTGGTCACATCGCGAGTGTCGTCACACGGTCACCCCCAGGGGGCGATCTACCGTGGATCGCCGGTAGTCTGTTGACCGGTGTGCGCTCGCACACCGATTCAGCCTTGCTATCAGTTACCTGGGGGTCCCGTGGGCTCTGTGATCAAAAAGCGCCGCAAGCGGATGGCCAAGAAGAAGCACCGCAAGCTGCTGAAGAAGACGCGCATCCAGCGTCGTAACAAGAAGTAGACGCAGTCTGTGAGGCGCCGATGACCCACACCGTGCTTGTCACCGGGGTCTCGCGCCACATCGGCGCCCGGGTGGCGAGCGTGCTCGCGGCGGACCCGGACATCAGTCGCGTCATCGGAGTGGACACCGTGCCGCCCCCCTCGCTCACCCGAGATGGCGGCATCTCCCTCGGCCGGACGGAGTTCGTCCGGGTGGATCTTCGCAGCCCCGACATCGCTCAGGTGATCGCGGCTGCGGACATCGACATCGTCGTGCACATGAGCCTCGTCAGCGCTCCCTCGGGGAACGCGGGCCGAGCGTCCATGAAAGAGCACAACGTCATCGGCACCATGCAACTGCTCGGTGCCTGTCAGCGGTCGTCGACCGTGCGCCGCGTGGTGGTTCGTTCCACCACCGCGGTCTACGGCTCGTCGGCGATGGATCCAGCGGTGTTCACCGAGGACGTCGAACCTCACGACAGCCCGTCCCACGGCTATGCCAAGGACGCGGTCGAGGTCGAAGGCTATGTCCGGGGCTTCGCGCGACGCCGTCCCGATCTGACGGTGTCGACGCTGCGCTTCGCCAACTTCATGGGCCCCGGCGTCGACTCGCCCCTGACGCGCTACTTCGCCCAGGCCGTCCTGCCGACCGTGTTCGGCTTCGACCCCCGGCTGCAGTTCGTCCACGAGGACGACGCGGTCGAGGTGTTGCGCAGGATGGCGCTGGAGGATCACCCCGGCACGTACAACGTGACCGGGGAAGGCGTGCTTCTGCTGTCGCAGTGCGCGCGCAGAGCGGGCGCCGTCACCCTGCCGGTCCTCGCCCCCGCCTTCCGCCTGCTGGGCGAGTTCGCCCGCAGCGCGGGCCTGGCCGACTTCTCGCCCGAGCAACTGCGGCTGCTGCACCACGGCAGGGTCGTCGACGGCGCCAAGCTCGCCGCCGAACTCGGCTGGAAGCCCAAGTTCACCACCGCCGCGGCGTTCGACGACTTCCTGCGGTCGAGGAAAGGTGTCAGGAGTTGAGCGCCTCTCCCGAAGAGCGCCAGGTGATTCCCATCACCGAGGCGCCCTCCTACACCGCCGGTGACGACGACGCCGTCGCCCGCCTGCTGGCCTTCCTGCGCCACCGCCTCACCGGCGAGTACGAGGTCGACGAGTTCGGCTACGACGCCGAGCTCACCGACAAGGTCCTGCTGGAGCTGATCAGGCCGCTCTACCACCGGTGGTTCCGCGTCGAGACCGTCGGCCTCGACAACATCCCCGCCGACAGCGGCGCGCTCATGGTCGCCAACCACTCGGGCACGCTGCCCGTCGACGCCCTGATGATGCAGGTGGCCGTCCACGACGAGGCGGGGCGCGCGCTGCGGCTGCTCGGCGCCGACCTCGTCTACCAGCTGCCCGTGCTCGCCCACCTGGCCCGCAAGACCGGCCACACCCTGGCCTGCCGCGAAGACGCCGACCGCCTGCTGCGCAAGGGCGAGCTCGTCGGGGTGTTCCCCGAGGGCTTCAAGGGCGTCGGCAAGCCCTTCGCCGAGCGATACCAGCTCCAGCGCTTCGGCCGGGGCGGCTTCGTCGCCTCCGCCATCCGCGCGGGCGTGCCCATCGTGCCCACGGCGATCGTCGGCGCTGAGGAGATCTACCCCAAGATCGGCGACCTGCGCTTCCTGGCCCGGCTGCTCGGCCTGCCGTACCTGCCGATCACGCCGCTGTTCCCGTGGTTCGGCCTGCTCGGCCTGGTGCCGCTGCCGTCGAAGTGGATGATCGAGTTCGGCGAGCCGATCAGGACCGACACGCTGGAACCGGCCGCGGCCGACGACCCGATGCTGGTCTTCGAGCTCACCGACCACGTCCGCGAGGTCGTCCAGCAACTGCTCAACGCCCTGCGGCTGCGCCGCGGCCACGCCTTCTTCTGATCCCTTTTTCTGAGCTCTGTACGGCCTGCCGTACCCCCGAGCGTGAACCCGGATGGCGTCAAACGGAGAGATACCGGGGACCGCGTTGATTCCACGAAGGGGGCGGCCTGTTGACCGCGCCATCTCCCGTCAGAGCCAGGGACGACGAGCTCATCCGAGACTCCCTGGCCGACCCCGAACAGTTCGCCGAGCTGTTCGACCGCTATTCGGGAATGCTGTACCGCTACGTCTCCCGGCGTCTGGGCCCTGAGCCCGCCGAGGACCTGGTCGGGGAGACGTTCCTCGTCGCGTTCTCCAAACGCCATCGCTACGACACGTCCTACACGGACGCCAGGCCGTGGCTGTTCGGGATCCTCACCAAGCTACTCTCACGCCACCACCGTGGTGAGGCGGCCCGCTACCGGGCGCTGCTGCGCGTGCCGCAGGACGGCGTGGCCGAGTCGCCCGCCGAGCGAGTGGCGTCGGGCGTGACGGCGCAGGCCGCCCGCCCGCTGCTGGCCCGTGCCCTGGCCGCCCTGCCCGCCAGGGACAGGGACGTGCTGCTGCTGGTCGCCTGGGGCGACCTGGCCTACGAGGAGGTGGCGCAGGCACTGTCCATCCCGGTCGGAACCGTGCGCTCCCGCCTCAACAGAGCGCGCAGGAAGGTCCGTGCGGCGCTCGGCGACACCAATCCGATGCTGGAGGAGGCGTGACCATGGACGATCTCAGGATGCTGCGCGACTTCGGCGACGCGCTGGAGCACGAGCCGCCCGCCTCGCTGGTCCGCCAGCGCGGGCGCTTCATGATGGAACGGCCGCCGCGCCGTAGGACCAGGCTCGGCGGCTGGCCGATGCTGGGCCTGGCCGCCGTGGCCACGGCGGCGGCCGTCGCCGTCCCCATGGTGGTGCTCAAGACAAGCGGCCCGTTGGCCGACAGAACGGTGGCCCCGCCCGCGGGCGCGCGCCCCGCCACCAAGCCCACCGGGGCGCTCAACGTGCTGCTCGTCGGCTCCGACACCCGCAAGGGCGAGGGCAACGCGAAGTACGGCCCGATCGAGTCGAGGATGCCGGGCCGCAGGGCGGACACGATGATCCTGCTGCACCTGTCGGCTGACGGGAAGAGAGCGGTGGCGGTCAACCTGCCCCGCGACTCGATGGTGCAGTTGCCGAGCTGCGACGGCAAGCCGGGCCAGTTGGCCATGCTGAACTCCTCGCTCAACGTCGGCGGCCTGCGGTGCGTGTGGGCCAGCGTCGAGAAGCTGACGAAGGTCAGGATCGACCACGCCGTCGAGGTCGACTTCGCCGGGTTCAAGAAGATGGTGGACGCCGTCGGGACCGTCAGGGTGAAGGTGCCCACCCCCATCGACGACAAGAAGTCGAAGCTGACGCTGCCCGCGGGCGAGCACGAGCTCAACGGGGAGCAGGCGCTTGGCTACTTCCGGCTGCGCGCCTACGGCGACGGCAGCGACCTGCACCGCATCAAGCGGCAGCACCAGCTCCTGGCCGCGATGGCGGAGGAGGTGAGGAGCAGCCCCGCCAAGCTGAGCGCGTTCATCCGGACGGCGAGCGAGGCGCTCACCACCGACGAGGGGCTCGGGGTGAGCGAGATGACCGACATCGCGAGGGGCATGTCGGAGGCCGCGTTCTCCTCTCTCACCGTTCCCGTCGTGCCCTACTCCGCCGATCGCAACCGCCTGCAGTGGAAGCAGCCCGAGGCGGGCAGGCTGTTCAAGGCGATCGCCGACGACCAGCCTATTGGACGAGCAATCCAGTAGGGGTATCGTCTGCGGCATGAGAGCGTGGACGATGGCGGCAGGGGTGCTGACAGGTGTGGCCATCGGGGCGGCCGTCCGCGCGCGGCGCGCCCCTCACCTGGTGCCGGTGCGGGGCAGCCTCCGCACCGTCACCACCCCTGACGGCGTACGGCTGGCCGTGGAGGTCGACGAGCCCGAGTCGCCGTCGTACGCCGTGGTGTTCGCCCACGGCTGGGTGCTCAACCGCCATTCGTGGCACTTCCAGCGGGAGGCGCTGGCCGGACGCGCCATGCTCGTCTTCTACGACCAGCGCGGCCACGGCGACTCCATCTCGGGCGCCGCCGACAGGTGCACCATCGAGCAGCTCGGGGAGGACCTGCACACGGTCATCGAGGCCGTCGTGCCGCCCGAGCTGCCCGTGGTGGTGGTCGGCCACTCCATGGGCGGGATGACGGTGATGGGGCTGGCCGCGGCCCGCCCCTCGCTGTTCGGATCGCGCATCGTCGGCGCGGCGCTCGTCAGCACGTCGTCGGGCCGGCTGGGGGAGAGCACGTTCGGCCTGCCGGGCCCGATCGGCAGGCTCGCGCCCCGCGTCACGCCGCTCCTCATGGACGGCCTGCGCGACCGGATGCTCAGCCCGGTCGCAACGATGCCGCTGACCCGCTCCATGGCCTTCGGCCCGAGCAGGCAGCACCTGCGCTTCGTCAACCGGATGATCGCGGCCACGCCCGCGGCGGTGATGGCGGGCTTCTACCGCGGCATGGTCGCCCACGACAAGCTGGCGGCGTTACCGGCCCTGGCCTCGGTGGAGACGCTGGTGCTCGTCGGCGCGCTCGACCGGCTCACCCCGCTCGTCCACAGCCGCAGGATCGCCGACGCGCTGCCGTCGGCCAGGCTGGTCGTGGTGCCGGGGGCGGGGCACATGGTGGGCCTGGAGAACCCGACGGCGGTCGGCGTCGAACTCGCCGCTCTGCTCGAACGCGTCTCCGCCCGCTTGGGGAACGGAGAGCCGGAGCCCATCGGCGCGGGCGCGGCCGAGCCGCTGGGGGAGCGCGCCGCTCAGCCGGAGCGGTAGTGGCGGCGGAGCGCGATGCCCGCCGCGATGCCGCCCGCCACCGCGCCCACGCCCGCCGCGATCGGCAGCGCGGTCAGCGTCGCCTTGCGGCCCGTGCGGAAGTCGCGGACCGGCCAGCCGTGCTTCTTGGCGTGCTCGCGCAGCTCCGAGTCGGGGTTGATGGCCACCGCCCGCCCCACGAGCGAGAGCATCGGCAGGTCGTTGGCCGAGTCGCTGTAGGCGGTGCAGCGCGTCAGGTCGAGACCTTCGCGGCGGGCCAGCGCCCGCACCGCCTCGGCCTTGGCGGGACCGTGGAGCAGGTCGCCGACCAGCCGCCCGGTGTAGACACCGCCCTGCGACTCGGCGACCGTGCCGAGCGCGCCGGTCAGGCCGAGCCGCTGGGCGATGACCCTGGCCAGCTCGACGGGGGTCGCGGTGATCAGCCAGACCCGCTGCCCGGCGTCGAGATGGGACTGGGCCAGCGCCCTGGTGCCCGCCCAGATCCGGTCGGACATCTCCTCGTCGTAGATCTCCTCGCCGAGCCGTACGACGTCGTCGACCTTGCTGCCGGCGACGAAGGCGAGCGCGGTCTCGCGGGCCACCGCGATGTGCTCGGGGTTCTCGTTGCCACGCAGCCGGAAGACCGCCTGGCCGACCGCGAACTTCAGCAGGTCGGAGCTGGTGAACATGCCGCGCGTGGCCAGGCCGCGGGCGAAGTGGTAGATCGAGGCGCCGCGCATCATCGTGTTGTCGACATCGAAGAAGGCCGCGGCCTGCAGGTCTGGCTCGGCGGGAACCGTGGCCACCGCGGCGGCTGCCGCCACCTCGCCGGCAATCTCCGCCTCAGCCGCCCGATGCCGTCCTAGTAGCCGCCTCATAGCCCCTCAGCTTAACCAAGCGCCGCCTGTCCGGTGGGCAGGCGGCCGGGAGACGCCGACTATCTGGCCGGCGTCGGTTGGGCCGCGCCGCCTATCCGGTCGGCAGCCGCAAGCCGTCGATGTAGTCGAGGTAACCGCTGGCCTGACGCTGGTCGACGTCGTTGAGCCGCTCCAGCATGGGGTCGACCTTCTCGTGCTGCTCCTCGACGAACTTGTTGATCTTCGACTGGTCGCGCGGCACCGCCCTGTCCATCCGTTCGATCGCCGAACGCGTGCTCTCCTCCATCTCCTGGAGTGTGGCGCCCACGTGCGGACCTCCGCCGCCCGCGTCGAGCAGCGCCTCGAGCTCCTCGGCCCGCTTCCCCGCCGCGTCGAGCGCGCCGCCCGCCTTGTCGGGGTTCAGCTCGATCAGCGCGCCCTCCGCCGCCCGCTTGAGCGGGTAGAGCACGTCGCCGGGCACCGCCCGGTAGGTCACGACCACCGACATCGTCATCGCCACCGCCAGACCCGCCGACAGCAGCGGCGACAGCCAGCGCAGCCGCCTGCGCTCCGGCCTGCGCGCGGGCCGAGCCGGTACGGCGGGCAGGCTCTCGGACATGAGCGTCTCGCGCAGCCTCGCCCTGAAGGCGGGGTCGGGCCCGCCGCCCAGCGGAAGGTTCTCGCCGAGGTCGTTCAGCTGGCTGAGCAGAGCATCATGAGGGGACAGCCGACGGTGGAATGGCGACCTACCCATGAACGCTCCCTGCCGCCCCCGGATGGTGATCTCTTGCTGATACTTGCCTAACGACCTGCCGCGGGGTGAGGTTACGCCAGATCGGGCTTGAGGGCCCTGGCCAGCGATCGGATCGCTCGAAACTGCAGCGCTTTGATCGCTCCACTCTTCTTCCCCATGATCAGTGCGGTCTCCGCGAGTGACAGGCCGTGCAAGAACCTCAGGACCACGCATTCCTGCTGCTCGGGATTGAGCTCCCGGACGGCGCGCAGCACGCGGTCGTTGATGATCGCCGTGACGACGGCGTTCTCTGGGATGTGCGCCCCGTCGAGGGGCACGTCGAGCACCTCGGCGGTCGTGACCTCCAGGCGGTAGCGGCCCGACTTGAAGTGATCGGTGACGAGGTTTCGCGCGATGGTCACGAGCCAGGCGCCGAAGTCACGGCCCTGCCAGGTGAAGTCGGTGATTCGGCGAAGAGCGCGAAGGAAGGTCTCGCTGGTGAGATCCTCGGCGAGCGGATGGGAGCCGACCCTGAAGTAGATGTAGCGATAGACAAGATCGAGATAGCGGTCGTAGAGCGTTCCGAACGCGTCGTTGTCGCCGGCTTTCGCCTGTAAGACCAGCGTGCGCAGCTCGTCGTGCTCGGTGTCGGGGACGTTTTCGCGCACGGCAAGCTCGCTCGTCCGTGCTCCTCCGAGTGCGGAGGGAGGAAGTAGCCCGGCGAACGACCACGAGTCAGGCATCCGGTATCCCTAGGGGTAAGGGGTGCGGCGTGCTCGAACACTCTAGAAATCAACGGGAAATTCCACAATCCGCACTGGGCACGGCATGACTACCTGAAACCCGCGGATACCGTGTGGATCGACCGGCTTCCCTCTTCGGCTACCGGTTGGGAGGTAATGTCCGGCAGCATTGGGGGCACCATGGAACTCCTCGTCGCAGTGATCGCGTTCGCCGGCGCCTTGCTCGCCGGGATCGCCGCGTTCGCCCTGGTGCGCCGCTTTCAGGAAGACCGTGACGGCTGGCTGATCGCCTGGATCGTGGCGGCGGTCGCACTCTGCGTCTCGCTCGCCGTGGTCGGCCTGGGCGGCCTGCAGTCGTTCGGTCCGCTCACCTTCCGGCTCTACCAGCTGTTCGGCGCGCTCCTGGCGCCCCTCTGGCTGGCCATCGGCCTGGTCCAGTTGCTCGCGGAGAAGGGCAGAGCCAGCTTCGCGTCCTGGCTCATCGGCATCGCCGTCACCATCGTCTCCGGCTACATCCTGATCCTCGACCCCGTGGTCGAGGAGGCCAAGCTCAAGAACGCGACCCTGCCCTCCGGCAGCCTCCACTGGGACCTGGCCGCCGGATCGGTCCTGACCGGCGTGCACGCGCTCGTCGTCCTGGTCATGCTCGGCTGCCTGGTGGTGGCGGGCCTGCGCTGGCGCAACGGCGACGAGTACGACACCGACAACCTGCACGCCAGCCTGGTCGTCGCGCCCAGCGCCATCGCGCTGGTCGGCTCCGTGCGCTTCAGCGTGCCCGCCTTCTTCACCGTCGCGCTGTTCGCCGTCGCCGCGGCCGGTGTCTGGTACTCCGTGCTGCGCCCGCTCGCGCCGTACGACGACGAGGAGGAAGAGATCGCCGACGAGCAGTGGGACTCCCGCCCCGCGGGCCGCAGGGCCGCGTCCCCGCAGCAGCCCGCCGCCCAGCAGCCCCCCATGCAGCAGGCCCCGATGCCGCAGCCGCCGATCCAGCAGCAGGTCACGCAGCCGCGCCGGTCCGGGCTCGGCGACCTGGTCGCCGAGTACCGCGCGGGCGAGCAGGAGACCGACTACGCGGCCCGCATGGACCCCTTCGGCGCCGGCCCGGCCACCGGCTCGTTCATGGCCAACGGCGACGAGCGCGGCTACGGCTCGCTCCCGCCCAGCGGCCCGCATCCCGGCCACCACACCGGCGCCCACCAGAGCCCTCACAGTGGCCCGCACACCGGCCCGCACACCGGCCCGCACAGCGTGCCGGGCGGCCGGGCGCAGGCGCCGGAGACCGGCATGTTCGGCGTGCCCGAGGGCCTGTCGGCGGGCTCCCACGGGTACGGCTCACGCGAGCCGGAGTACGCCATGCCCGCCACCGGAGCCGTCTACCCCGGCGCCGAGATCCCCGGCTTCACGACCGGCTCCACCACGGTCCCCGCCGGTGGCGGCTCGCGCCCCTCGCCGAGCATCTACGGCCTGCTGACCGTCTTCACGATCATGGACGGCTCGGGCGACGCGTTCGACCGGCTGGCCGAGACCACCGTCGACGCCGTACGGCGCAACGAGCCCGACACGCTGGTCTACGCCTGCCACTCGGTGAAGTCGGCCCCGCTGCAGCGCATCGTCTACGAGCTCTACCGCGACGAGGTCGCCTACGCCGACCACCAGCGCCAGCCCCACATGGAGCGCTTCCTGACCGAACGCCAGTCGATGGTGCTGGCCACCAACGTCATCGAGCTCGACGTCAACGCGGCCAAGGTCGTGCCGTTGCCGATGGCGTTCCAGCTCTGAGGCGCAGCTCTGGGGGCTGGGCCGTACCCGATATCAAGCGGACAGGGCCGCGCGCAGGCGCGGCTCCGAGACCTTCCAGAAGTCGTGCTGCACCCCGTCGATGAGAGTGACGGGAATCATCTCCCAGTACTTCTCCGTCAGCTCGGGGGAGGAGTTGATGTCGACCTCCTCCCACGGCACGCCCATGTCCTGCGCCACTCTGGCGATGATCGCGCGGGCGTCGTCGCACAGATGGCAGCCTGGCTTGCCCAGCAATGTGATGCGGTGCATCCCCTCAGCCTAGCCACGACTTTGTGCGTCGGTTCACAAAGGGATTAGTCTGAAAGGCGGCCAGATTACTGTTCGCGCAGCCCCAAGGAGCCTCGGCACGTGATGCGTCAGTCCCAACCGCGCGACCGCGGCATCCCCGAGGCGACGGTGGCCAGGCTTCCGCTGTACCTGCGCGCGCTCAACGGGATGGCCGAGCGCGGCATCGCCACGGTGTCCTCCGAGGACCTGGCGACCGCGGCGGGGGTCAACTCGGCCAAGCTGCGCAAGGACCTGTCACACCTCGGCTCGTACGGCACCCGCGGCGTAGGCTACGACGTGGAGTACCTCGTCTACCAGATCTCCAGGGAGCTCGGCCTCACTCAAGACTGGGCCGTCGCGATCGTCGGAGTCGGTAACCTCGGCCGCGCGCTCGCCAACTACGGGGGGTTCGTCTCCAGGGGCTTCCGCGTCGCGGCGCTGCTCGACGCCGACCCCGAAATCGTGGGCGACGACATAGCGGGGTTGAATGTTGAGCACATCGACGAACTGGAAGCCGTCATCAAGAGGCGAGGGGTCTCGATCGTCGTGCTGGCCACACCGGCGGTCGCGGCGCAGGAGTTGTGCGACCGTGTGGTCGCGGCGGGGGTGACCAGCATCCTGAACTTCGCCCCGGTCGTGCTTTCCGTGCCCGACACTGTCGATGTCCGTAAGGTCGACCTGTCGATCGAGCTGCAGATCCTCGCGTTCCATGAGCAACGCAAAGCGGATCGGATGAGTGGGGGGCCGTTGATGGCCGTGGACAGCCAGTGAGCGTTCTTGCGATCGGACTCAGTCACCGGACCGCTCCGGTGTCCTTGCTCGAGCGCGTGTCGGTCTCCGGCGACGCGCTGGTCAAGCTGATGCAGGACGTGCACAGGGAAGTGAACGTCGCCGAGGTTCTGGTCGTCTCGACCTGTAACAGGGTCGAGGTCTACACCGCGGTGGACAGGTTCCACGCGGCCGTGACGGCGATCACCAACCTGCTCGGCACGCACTCCGGCGTCCCCGTGGAGGAGCTCACCCCGCACCTCTACGTGCACTACGAGGACCGCGCGGTCGAGCACCTGTTCTCCGTCGCCTCCGGTCTGGAGTCGATGGTGGTCGGCGAGGGGCAGATCCTCGGCCAGATCCGCCAGGCGCTGAAGATCGCCCAGGAGCAGGGCACGGTCGGCGCCACCCTGAACGAGCTGGCCCAGCAGGCGCTGCGGGTCGGCAAGCGCGCCCACGCCGAGACCGAGATCGACCGCGCGGGCGCCTCGCTCGTCACCGCGGGGCTGTCGTTCGCCGGCGACCTGACCGGCAGGCGCGCCCTGGTCGTCGGCGCGGGCGCGATGAGCGGCCTGGCCGTCGCCACGCTGGCGCGGCTGGGCGTCACCGACATCGTGATCGCCAACCGCACCTACGACAAGGCGGTACGGCTGGCCGAGTCGGTCGGCGGCAGGGCCGTCGAGCTGTCGGAGGTCTCCCGCGAACTGCGCGAGGCCGACCTGGTCATCTCCTGCACGGGCGCCGGCCACCACGTCATCACGCCCGACATGCTGCAGGGTCCCGCCTTCCTGCTGGACCTCGCGCTGCCGCACGACATCGACCCCGCCGTCCGCGCCGTCGACGGCGTCACCCTCGTCGACCTGGAGACCATCCAGGAGTCGGGCGTCGGCGCGGGCGAGCAGGACGCGGTCGAGGCGGTGCGCCGGCTGGTCGCGCAGGAGCTCGACGCGTTCCTTTCGGCCGAGCGGGCCGCTCGCGTCACCCCGACCGTGGTGGCGCTGCGCAGCAAGGCCGCCGACGTCGTCGAGGCCGAGCTCGGCAGGCTGCTGATGCGCGTGCCCGACCTCGAGGGCCGCACCCGCGACGAGGTCGCCCAGACCGTCAGGCGGGTGGTCGACAAACTCCTCCACGAGCCGACTGTGCGTGTCAAGCAGCTCGCCACCTCGCCCGCGGGCGATCATTATGCCGAAGCTCTGCGCGAGCTGTTCGATCTGGATCCCACGATGCCCGAGGCCGTGAGAAGGGTGGACCTGTGAAGCTCGGCACCCGTCGCAGCCTCATGGCGACGACCCAGTCGCAGATGGTCGCCGACCTCTACACCGCGAAGACCGGCCAGGAGATCGAGCTGGTCGGCATCACGACGTTCGGCGACGTGTCCAAGGCCCAGCTGTCGCAGCTGGGCGGCACCGGCGTGTTCGTCAGCGCGCTGCGCGACAAGCTGGTCGAGGGCGAGGTCGACTTCGCCGTCCACTCGCTGAAGGACCTGCCGACCAAGCAGGACCCGCGCTTCGTGCTCGCCGCGCTGCCCGAGCGCCACGACGTGCGCGACGCGCTGGTGGGCAGGGCGAAGTTCGCCGACCTGGCGCCCGGCGCGAAGGTCGGCACCGGCTCCCCGCGGCGCATCGCCATGCTGCGCGCCCTGCGCGACGACCTCCACTACGTGCCGATCCGCGGCAACGCCGACACGCGCATCGGCAAGGTCACCTCGGGCGAGCTCGACGCGATCGTCCTGGCCGCCGCGGGCCTGAACCGCATCGGCAGGCAGAGCGAGATCGCGCAGGTCTTCGAGATCGAGGAGATGCTGCCTGCTCCCGGTCAGGGCGCTTTGGCCGTAGAGTGCCTCTCGACCAGGTCTGACCTGGTCGACTTCCTCAGCGTGCTCGACGACCCGCGGACCAGGTCCGCGGTGACGGCCGAGCGCGCGGTGCTGTCCGCTCTCGAGGCGGGATGCTCGGCCCCGGTCGGCGCGTTCGCCCTCGACGACGGGCACACGCTGAACCTGACCGCAGCGGTCGTCGCCCTCGACGGCCGGCATGCGGTCCGCAAGTCCGCCGCCGGTTCTCCTTCGGAGGCCATGGAGCTGGGCCGTGAGCTCGCGGCCTCCATGATCGCCGAGGGGGCCGACAGATTGATGGGGGAGCAGTCCCATTGAGCTCCGATAGTCCAACCTCCGCTTTCGTCGCCTTCGTGGGCGCGGGTCCAGGCGACGCAGGCCTGCTCACGCTCCGGGGCGCCGAGCTCCTGGGCAAGGCCGACGCCGTCGTCCTCGACCAGGACCTCTTCGGGCCCCTTCTCAAGCACTGCAAGGAAGGCGTCGAGGTCGTCCAGGGCGACTTCGTCAAGCGCGCCAAGGCGGGCCAGCTCGTCGTACGGCTGTGCGAAGGCGACCCGATGCTGTTCTCCTCGATCACCGAGGAGGTCGCGGCCTGCGCCGCGGCGGAGGTGGACTTCGAGATCGTGCCCGGCGTCCCTCCCGCCACCGCCGTGCTCACCTACGCGGGCATCCCGCCCGCCTCCGACGTCCCCGAGTTCCGGATCGTCGACGCCGCGCAGGAGCAGGACTGGGCCGCCCACGCCGCCTGCACGGGCACGCTGGTCGTCTACAACGGCATCGACCAGGCGGTCGCCATCGGCAAGGCGCTGATCGCCAACGGCAAGCCCGACTCCACCCCCGTCGCCGTCAGCAGCGCGGGCACCACGACCGAGCAGTTCACCGTGGCCACCACGCTGGGCAGGCTGCAGCCCGACCTCAAGCACGCCGGCTTCACCGAGCCCGCGCTGATGGTGGTCGGCGAGGCCGTCGGCCTGCGCGACCGGCTGTCGTGGTTCGAGACCAAGCCGCTGTTCGGCTGGCGGGTGCTGGTGCCGCGCACCAAGGAGCAGGCCGCCGGCCTGTCGGAGCAGCTGCGCTCCTACGGCGCGGTGCCCGAGGAGGTGCCGACCATCTCGGTCGAGCCGCCGCGCACCCCGCAGCAGATGGACCGCGCCATCAAGGGCCTGGTCACCGGCCGCTACGAGTGGGTCGCCTTCACCAGCGCCAACGCCGTCAAGGCGGTGCGCGAGAAGTTCGAGGAGTACGGGCTCGACGCCCGCGCCTTCGCCGGGCTCAAGGTCGCCGCCGTCGGCGAGGCCACCTCGCGCGCCCTGGTCGACTTCGGGGTCAAGCCGGACCTGCTGCCGTCGGGCGAGCAGTCGTCCGAGGGACTGGTCGCCGAGTGGCCACCGTACGACTCGATGCTCGACCCGATCAACAGGGTGCTGCTCCCGCGCGCCGACATCTCCACCGACACGCTGGTGGCGGGGCTGACCGAGCTGGGCTGGGAGTGCGACGACGTCACCGCCTACCGGACGGTCCGCGCCGCCCCTCCGCCCGCGCCGATCCGCGAGGCGATCAAGGGTGGCGGGTTCGACGCCGTCCTGTTCACCTCGTCCTCGACCGTGCGCAACCTGGTCGGCATCGCGGGCAAGCCGCACAACGTCACGGTGATCGCGGTCATCGGGCCGCAGACCGCCAAGACGGCCGAGGAGTTCGGGCTGCGCGTCGACGTCATGGCCGACAGACCTTCGGCTTCCGCCCTCGCCGCCGCCCTGGCGGAGTACGGTCGTAAGCAGAGGCAGGCGGCCTTGGAGGTGGGCGACGTCCCGCGCAGGCCGTCACAGAACCGCAGGGGCGCGCGCAGGCGCACCAAGTAGCCCCTCGTACGGGGAACCCTCGTTCGGGGAAGTGTGAGGAGAGTCATGACCGCCGAGTTCCCGACCGCCCGTCCGCGACGGCTGCGCCGCACGCCGGCCCTGCGGAGGCTGGTGACCGGCACCCGGCTGCACGCCTCGGAGCTGATCCTGCCCGCGTTCGTCAAGGAGGGCATCACCGAGCCGCATCCCATCGGCTCGATGCCGGGCGTGGTCCAGCACACCCGCGACTCGCTGCGCAAGGCCGTCCACGAGGCGGCCGAGGCGGGCGTGGGCGGCGTGATGCTGTTCGGGATTCCGGCGGTCAAGGACTCCTACGGCACGGCCGCCGACGACCCCGACGGCATCACCCAGCAGGCGCTGCGCGACGTCGTGTCCGAGGTGGGCGACGCGCTGGTCGTCATGGCCGACACCTGCCTCGACGAGGTCACCGACCACGGCCACTGCGGCATCCTGACGCCCGACGGCGAGGTCGACAACGACGCCACGCTCGACCGCTACGTCTCCACGGCCGTCGCCCAGGCCCGCGCGGGCTCCCAGATGATCTCGCCGAGCGGCATGATGGACGGCCAGGTCGGCGCCATCAGGGCGGGCCTCGACGCGGCCGGGTTCTCGCACATCCCGATCATGGCCTACGCGGCCAAGTACGCCTCCGCCTTCTACGGGCCCTTCCGCGAAGCCGTCGAGATGCCGAAGAACTTCGGCGACCGCAAGGCCTACCAGCAGGACCCCGCCGGGCCCGTGGGCGAGGCGCTGCGCGAGGTACGGCTGGACGTCGCCGAGGGCGCCGACATCGTCATGGTCAAACCCGCCCTCCTCTACCTCGACATCCTGCGCGAGGTCCGCGACACGGTCGAGGTGCCCGTCGCCGCCTACCAGATCAGCGGCGAGTACGCGATGGTCGAGGCGGCGGCGGCCAACGGCTGGATCGACCGCGACCGGGCGATCATGGAGTCGCTCATCGCGATCCGACGCGCCGGAGCCGACCTCATTCTCACGTACTGGGCGACGGAAGTGGCCCGCCGCATCTGACCGGAGGGGTTTCCCGTCGGGTCATGGGACCTATGCGTTAGAGTGCGAGGACAAGTGCTGGTGTGTCCCTCGTGAAGCCGCTGCCCGGGGACCCTTCTCAGGCACGGGACTCGAACGGGGAGACACCATGGTGGGGGTACCACTCGCTCGGCGTACCAAAAAGCGGACGCGCCCGACACGCGTCGACACTGTCCTGCAGTACGCCGCACTCGGCTGGGCCAGCGTGCCCGGCGCGCACCCGCTGCGCCGCGGTGCCCGCGCCTGTTCGTGCGACCGCATCGGCTGTCCCGACCCCGGCGCGCACCCGCTCTCGCCCGCCTGGTCCCTGCAGGCCACGACGGACACCGCGCTGCTGACCCGCTGGTGGCAGCGCGAGCCGGAAGCCAACGTGATCCTGCCCACCGGACGCGTGTTCGACGTCTTCGACGTACCGCTCACGGCGGGCCTCAGCGCCCTCGCCCGCATGGACGCCGCCGACTTCCCCTCAGGCCCGGTCGCCTCTCACGGTGACCGGGTGCTGTTTTATGTGGCCACCCGCGGCAACCCTGAGGACGAGGACGAATGGTGGTCGTGCAGCCTCGACGTCGCGCCCACCACGATCGACGAGACGCCAGGACTGCGGTGGCACTGCCGCGACAGCTTCGTCCTCGCCCCGCCGTCCACCCTCGCCACCGGACAGCCGGTCTCCTGGCTGCGACCGCCCGACGGCCGGCCCCTTCCCGACCCGCTCCGGGTGCTCGACTGGCTCGTCTGAGCGTGACGCCGCACGTCCCGCTGTTCGACCCGGTCATGATTCTCGCCATCCTCAGCCCGTGACGCACCTGCGGTCGCGCATCGCCAGGAGATCGATCACACCGGCCGAGCGGTCCACTACCGCACAGCGTCCTTCTGCGCCGCCTTCGCCGCATGATGCGCGGCCTCGGCCTCATCGAACTCGCCTCGCCGTGCGCGGGCGGCGAGTCTGTCCAGCGCCTCGAGCCGCTCCACTCGTGCCACGTACTCCCTGAGGGCGACGTTGACCGTGTCTTCCTTCGTGGTCGTTCCCATCAGGCGCCTGGCCTTCCCGAGGGTCTCGTCGTCGATATCGATCCGCGTGATCGACATGGCATCCTCCGCTGGGCGTATGTGGGTCACGGCATACTATGGGCGTGGATGTGAGTCCGAGGTCCGTGCGCGCGGTGGACGCCGATGAGAAGGTCGACCGGCAGGCGCGGATCCTTGAGGCGGTGCTTCGGCTGCTGTCCCTGCAGGGCATTTCCGGCGTCAGCATGCGTGCCGTCGCGCGCGAGGCCGGGGTCTCGTTGGGGCTGGTGAACTACTACTACGAGGACAAGACGAGCCTGATCCGTGCGGCCCTGCACCGCATCGAGGAGCAGGACATCGCGATGGTCGAGCCGGATCTCACCCTCGAACCGGAAGAGCGGCTGCGCGCTGCGCTCAAGCGGGTGGCCGACCCGGAGTTCCTGACGACGGAGTACCTGTCCCGGCGACTCCAGCTCTGGGCGCTCGCCCAGGTTCACGAGGACTTCGAGCGCATCAACACGGTGGCCCAGAAACGCTATCGCGCCGGGCTCGCCGCTCTCATCCGCGCGGCCCGTCCCGGGTTGTCGCGCGGCGAGTGCAGCAAGCGGGCCGCCGACATCGACGTCGTCCAGAACGGCTTGTGGCTCACCGCCCTGCTGGGGCTCGACCGCGCCTCGATCAGCAGGAGCGTCACTCGCTGCGAGGAGATCGCACTCGCCGACTGACCGGCAACTTTGAACGAACGTCCAGCAATGTATTGAACGATCGTCCAGACAGTCGTACGCTCCCGCCATGGCACCAGTCACCGCGGAAGACGTACGCCGCGTCAGCACCGGGTTCCACGAGGACCCCGCACGATCGATGTCGCTGCGATCGGAGGCGTACACGGACCCACTGTGGCTCGAGGTCGACGTCCGGGCGATCTTCGCTCGGACCTGGCAGTGGATCTGCCACGTGGAGAAGCTCGAGTCGCCGGGCAGCTACGTGTCGGCCACCGTGGCCGGCATGCCGATCGCGATCGTCCGCGATCGTGACGGAGCGCTGCGCGCGTTCTACAACGTCTGCAAGCACCGCGCCCACGAGCTGCTCACGGGCTCCGGCACCACGCGCAACATCGTCTGCCCCTACCACGCGTGGACCTACGGCCTCGACGGGCAGCTGAAGGCGGCTCGTCGCGCCGACAGGATGGAGACCTTCGACAAGGGCGAGATCTGCCTCGACCAGGTGCAGGTGGAGGAGTTCGGCGGGTTCGTCTACGTCAACCTGGACCCTGGTGCCGCTCCCCTGGGCGAGCAGGCAGGGGACCTGGCGGCCGACATCGCCAGGTGGGCCCCCGACGTCGCTCGGCTGACCCACGCCAAGCGATTGACCTACGACGTCAGGTCCAACTGGAAGAACGTCATCGACAACTTCCTGGAGTGCTACCACTGCCACATCGCCCACAAGGAGTTCGTCGACCTCGTCGACATGGACACCTACGAGGTGAAGACCCACGGCATCTGGTCGAGCCACTTCGCCGAGGCCGGCAAGCACGAGAACTCGGCGTACGACGTCTCAGGCGCATCGGTCACCCAGCACGCGGTGTGGTGGCTCTGGCCCAACACCTGCCTGCTGCGATACCCGGGTCGCGGCAACTTCATGGTCTTCCAGGTCGTTCCGGCCGGTCCGGACCGGACCCTGGAGACCTGGGACTTCTACTTCGAGACGGCCGAGCTCAATGAGGCCGAGGTCCAGTCGGTGAGGTACATCGACAAGGTGCTGCAGGAGCAGGACATCTCCCTGGTGGAGAGCGTCCAGCGCGGTATGGGCACCCCCGCCTTCGATCAGGGCCGCATCGTTTACGACCCGTCCGGCTCAGGGCTGTCCGAGCACGGCGTGCACCACTTTCACGGCCTCGTCCTGGCCGCCTACCGGTCGTGGGTTGCGGGCTCCGGCACCGAGCGCGATCACGAGGAAGCCGTACCCACCCTCACCGCCTGAAGGAGCGGCCAAGCCGAGGCCTGCGCACCGAGCGGGGATCCCCACCCCGTCGATGTCACCGCAGCGAGGAACGACTACGAGCCGCCGTCGCGACCTCCCCCGAGATGACGTCGGCTCTGTGGCGGCTAGGAGAGCCTGCTGACTCCCAAAGATATTCCTTGACACGAATATTCTCTATGGAGAATACTCGTGTCCATGGACGCACTCCTCACCGCACTGGCCGACCCGGCCCGCTGGCGGCTCGTGAGCCTGTTGGCCGAGCGGCCCCGGCCGGTCGGTGTCCTCGCCCAGCTCGCCGAGGCGCGCCAGCCGCAGACGACCAAGCACCTGCAAGCCCTTGAGCGCGCCGGCGTCGTCGTCTCCCAGCGCACCGGCCAGCGCCGCATCTACGCGCTCCAGCCCGCTCCCTTGCGGGACCTGGCGGCTGCGCTCAACCGGCTCGCCGACATCGCGGACCAGGCCGGTGGCCCGCGCGAGACCTACGACCGCTACGGGCTCACCCTCCACGCGGAGCGGCTCGCCGCAGAGGAGCCGGGGTGGGCCGACGGCCGCTCGTTCAGATTCCTCCGGTCGCTGACAGGACGTCCCGAGCTGGTCTGGCGTCACCTGACCGAGGCCTCCCTGCTCGCCCGATGGTGGACGCCGGACGACCTGCGCGTCTCCGAGCTCGTCTTCGAAGCGCGACCGGGCGGGCGGATCGTCCACGAGTACCGCGACGCCGAGGACGCCGACGGCTCCGACCTGGTCGCCGGGCGCGCGCAGGGAGTCGTCGTCGACGTACGCCCCGGTGAGCACCTCGCCTACCGGCTCTCCCCGCTGCTTCCCGACGGCGGCCTCGCCTTCACCGCCCACCTCGACCTCGACCTCCGGCCCACCGAGACCGGCACGGACCTCGACGTCCACTTCCGGATCACCGACAGCACGGTCGACTCCGCGGACTTCATCGCAGGAATCGAGATCGGCTTCGGCCAGAGCCTCGACAAGCTCGCGGCGACCCTCGCCGCGGATTTCGACAGCACCGACGACACCGATAAAAGGAGCACGAAATGACCGACTCGACCGCCCGCAGGGTGACCGCGAACCTGGCCCTCACCCTCGACGGGCGTTACAACGGTCCTGGTGGGCCCGGCGATTTCGGGGCGTTCGCCCCGTATGTGACCACCGAGGTCGCACGAGACCACCTGACCCGCATCTGGGAGGGTGCGACGACGGCGCTCCTCGGTCGGCTCAATGCCGAGGGATTCATGGGGTACTGGCCGTCGGTCGCCGAAGCCGAGAACGCCGATCCGCGTGATCGCGGATACGCGAAGTGGCTGGTCGACGTGGAAAAGGTGGTCTTCTCGACCACCTTGACCCAAGCGCCGTGGGAACGCACCCGCGTGGTGAACGCCCCCGCCGCGGACGTCGTCGCCGAACTCAAGGCCACCGGCAAGGGCGACATCCTTGTCAACAGCAGCGCGAGCATCATCAAGGCGCTCCTGTCGGCAGACCTGCTCGACCGGCTGTATCTCATGATCTTCCCCGAGATCGCCGGAGGTGGGCAGCGACTGTTCGACGACGGCCTCCCGGCGTCGAAGTGGACGCTCACACACCAGGAGACCGGCGAGCTGGGCGAGATCGCCATGGTCTACGACCGAGTCCGCTGAGCCGGCCGATCAGCGCCGTCCGCTTCGAAGCCACCGTCACCATCGCGGCGATCGACGAATGGCTGAAGTGGGCCTCACGGTTTCCGAACCAGCAACTGCACCGCACGCGCAGGATGACCGTTCATCGTGGCGACGTCGATCTGGTGCTCGTCCACCAGGTCGAAGTCCGACAGCAAGCTCCGCAGATGGGAGATGTCGTGGTGACGGCAGACCGCACCGTCGTCGGTGCTGAACACTCCGTACGGCGTTCCGAACCGTTCGGCGAAGGCGGCATAGCGGTTCCGGTTCCGTTCGTCATCCTGCAGCAGGACGTCACTGACATAGAGCAGGCCGCCTGATGCCAGGATCCGGCGCAGCTCAGCGACCAACGCACGCTGGGCATCGTCGTCCGGAATGCACGTGAGCACAGCGAACAGCACCACGACATCGAAACTCCCTGACACACAGGGCACTACCGGTGGCGACTCCAGTACCGCCAGCTTCAGGTCAGGGCGCAGCAGGCGACCCCGATCGATCAACGCCGCAGACAAGTCCACACCGGACACATCCAGGAAACCGTGCTCGACGAGCTCGGCCATCACACGACCGTAACCACAGCCATAGTCCAAGATCCGAGCAGCCCGGCCAATCCCTGACAGCCAGCTGATCTGCACGGGATGAGTGAATGTCTTCGTGGACCCGGCACCGTCCCAATAGGCAGCCTGCCTACCAAGATCCTCCATACAGACGCAGCATAGCCATCAGCACGACACGAGTGGCAGACGGTATACGGGCTGTTCCGGCGCTGGCAGCGAGACGGCACCTGGGCGCGGATCTTGAAGGATCTGCAGGTCAGAGCGGACGCCAAGGGTCTGATCACCTGGGAGGTGGGCGTGAATTCCACGATCACCTGCGCGCATCAGCATGCCGCTGGTGCGCGTAAAGGGGGGATCTGAAGGTTGAGCTTCCCCTCCTACCGTAGTGACCGAACAGCGCGACGCCCTCCCGCCGATCTGAGGCGCCCAGCCCAGAAGCCGTTCCCGGCTCACGGCATTCCGGCTGAACCGAGCCCCTCGACGTCGAACCGTCGAAGGAACCGGCCAACGCGGTCGGGGTCCGGGGCTTGGCCCCGGCTGGGGGCCGTGGGGGGCTCGGCCCCCTACTTAGGGGAGTCCGAGCCGTCAGGCGAGGGCCATGCCCTTGGGAGGGGCCGACGGTGGGGGACCGTAGGCTGGAACGCGTGAGCCGTACACAGATCTCAGAGGACCTTTTCGAGCGAGCCCGCGCCGTCGTCCCCGGGGGCGTCAACTCCCCGGTGCGGGCGTTCGGCGCCGTCGGGGGCACGCCGCGCTTCATGGCGTCGGGCCAGGGCCCCTACATCACCGACGTCGACGGGAACCGCTACGTCGACCTGGTCTGCTCATGGGGTCCGATGATCCTCGGTCACCGTCACCCGGCCGTGATCGAGGCCGTCTCCGAGGCGCTCCAGCGTGGCATGTCGTACGGCGCCGCCACCCCTGGCGAGGTCGAGCTGGCCGAGGAGATCGTGGCCAGGGTCGCACCGGTGGAGAAGGTGCGCCTGGTCAGCTCGGGCACCGAGGCGACCATGAGCGCGGTACGGCTGGCCCGCGGCTTCACCGGCCGCTCCAAGATCATCAAGTTCGCCGGCTGCTACCACGGGCACGTCGACGCGCTGCTGGCCGCGGCCGGTTCCGGCGTGGTCACCTTCGGCCTGCCCGACACGCCGGGTGTCACGGGCGCCGCGGCGGCCGACACGATCGTCCTGCCGTACAACGACCTGGCGGCGGTCGAGGAGGCCTTCCGCACGGCCGAGATCGCGTGCGTGATCACCGAGGCGTGTCCCGCGAACATGGGCGTGGTCCCGCCGCTGCCCGGCTTCAACCAGCGGTTGAAGGAGCTGTGCGCGGCCAACGGCGCGCTGCTCATCATCGACGAGGTGCTGACGGGGTTCAGGGTGTCCAAGGCCGGCTGGTACGGTCTCGACCCCGTCGACGCCGACCTCATGACGTTCGGCAAGGTCATGGGCGGCGGCATGCCCACGGCGGCCTTCGGCGGCAGGGCGGACGTCATGGCGAACCTGGCCCCCGAGGGTCCCGTCTACCAGGCGGGCACGCTGTCGGGCAACCCGCTGGCGTGCGCGGCGGGCCTGGCCACGCTGCGCGGTCTGGACGACGACGCCTACGCCAGGGTCGACGCGGCGGCCGAGACGGTCTCGCTCGCGGCGGCGAAGGCGCTGGAGGCGGCGGGCGTTCCGCACCGGCTCCAGAGCGCGGGCAGCCTGTTCTCGATCTTCTTCACCGATCGGGAGGTCACCGACTTCGCCGCGGCTCAGACGCAGAACACCAAGGCGTACACGGCGTTCTTCCACTCGATGCTCGACCAGGGCGTCTACCTGCCGCCGTCGGCGTACGAGGCCTGGTTCCTGTCGGCGGCGCACGACGAGGAGGCGCTCGGGTCGATCCTGGCGGCCCTGCCCGCAGCCGCCGAGGCGGCGGCCGCAGCAGGCTGACCGGCGCGGGGGGTCAGCGGCGGGCGGTGGTGACGGGTTCGGGCAGGGGTGCGGCGCGGCGGCGGGCGGCGCGGGGTCTGGTGCCCGCGTACAGCGCGCCGGACACGATCAGCACTCCCGCCACCAGCTTGAGCCACGAGATGCTCTCCCCGGTCACCAGCGCCGCCGACGACAGGCCGAAGACCGGGATGAGCAGCGTGTACGGCGCGACCGTCGAAGCGTCGTAGCGCCGCAGCAGCCACCCCCACACCCCGAACCCGCCGAGGGTCGACACGAACGCCACGTACACCAGCGACCCGATGCCCTCCCAGGCGAACGTCAGGTGCGGCACGCCCTCAACAGCCAGCGACAGCAGCAGGAGCGGGGGCGCGGACAGCGCGCTGACCCACACCATGAAGCGCAGCGAGTCGGGCGGCGCGGCCTTGCGCTGGATGACGGTGCCGAGGCCCCAGGCGGCGGCCGCGCCCACGCACAGCAGGAACGCGCCGACGGGCCCGCCGGAGCCGAAGTCGTAGGCCACGATCGCCAGCCCCGCGAAGGCGACGGCCAGGCCGGTGATCCTGCGCGTGCCGGGCCGTTCGCCCAGCAGGACGGCGGCGAACACCACGACGAACAGCGCCTGGGTCTGCAGCACCAGCGAGGACAGTCCTGGCGGCATGCCGGCTCGCATGCCGACGAGCAGCAGGCCGAACTGTCCGACGCCGACCGAGGCGGCCACGCCGGCGATCCACTTCCAGCCCACGGCGGGCCTGCCAACGAACAGCAACGCGGGGAAGGCCGCGAGAGTGAACCGCAGCCCCGCGTAGAGGAGCGGAGGGAAGTGCCTGAGCCCGACCTCCATGACGACGAAGTTGAATCCCCACACGGCGGCGAGGCCGACAGCCAATAGCAAATGCCGCAAACGCATGCGACCATGCTCACAAGTCACAACTTTTAGCACAAGCGACATTTTCTAAGGGGAAAGGTTTAGAATAGCTACATGCTCGACCTGAACCGGCTGAAGGCGCTGCACGCCGTCCACGTCTACGGATCGGTGGGCGCCGCCGCCGACGCGCTGATGGTCACCCCGTCGGCCGTCTCCCAGCAGCTCGCCAAGCTGGAGCGGGAGACGGGCGCGACGCTGCTCGAACGCAACGGCAGAGGGGTGAAGCTCACCGACGCCGCAGGGCTGCTCGCCGAGCACGCCGAACGCATCCTCGCCCTGGTCGAGACCGCCGAGGCCGACTTCGAGGCGCTGCGCGGCGCGGTCGTCGGCAGGCTCAACGTGGGGGCCTTCCCCACCGCGGCCAGGGGCCTGATGCCGCAGGCGCTGACCCTGCTCAGCAAGCGCCACCCCGACCTGGCCGTCCATCTGAACGAGCGCGAGCCCGAGCGGCAGATCAGGGAGGTCGCGCGCGGCGAGCTCGACCTCGTGGTCGTGCAGGACTGGCTGAACAGGCCGATCGCCGTGCCCGAGGGACTGTCGAGGGCGACGCTCCTCGACGACATCGCCGACGTCGCCCTGCCCGCGAGCCACCCGCTGGCCGAGCGCAAGGAGGTGGAGCTGGCCGAGCTGTGCGGCGACCGGTGGATCAGCTCCTCGCCCGGCACGATCTGCCACGACTGGCTGGTCTTCACCCTGCGCAGTGCCGAGCTCGAACCCGAGATCACCTGCAGGGCCGACGAGTACCCGACCCAGCTCGCGCTCGTCGAGGCCGGGCTCGGCTGTGCGATCGTGCCCAGGCTCGGCAGGGTCCACATCCCCGAAGGGGTGCGGATGGTGCCGATCAGGCCCAGGCAGACCCGCCGCATCTACGCGCTGTGGCGCAGCGACGCCGCCAGGCGGCCCGCGATCCGCGCGGCCGTGGAGGCCCTCGTCCACGCCAGCAAGGAGCTGGAGCTCGGCTGGATCACCCCAACCGTCAGCTGATCGCGATCGCGACCATCCCGCCGAGGATGACCCCCGCGGCGACCAGCCGGCGCCGCAGGTCGCCCTCGGCCAGCAGCCGCCCGCCCATCACCACCGCGATCAGCACGCTCACCTCCCGCATCGGCGCGACCACGCTGACCGGCGCCAGCCGGAAGGCGAACAGCGCCAGCAGGTACGACAGCGGCACCAGCACGGCCGCGCCCAGCACCCTCTTCCAGTGCTCGCGCCACACCTCGACGATCAGCCGCCGCCTGCGCCCGAGCACGAACGGCGTGATCGCCACCGTCCTGAACAGCTCGCCGAGATAGATCAGCACCATCGGGACGACCGCGAGCTCCTTGACCAGCTGCGCGTCCCAGACCGTGTAGGCGGCGATGAACATGCCCGTCATCAGCCCGAACAGCAGCCCCTTGACGTCGCCGGCGCCGCCTCCGCTGAGCAGGAACACGCCGATGCCCACCAGCAGGATGCCCGCGATGCCGAGATGCGTCGGGTGCTCGCCGAGGAACAGCACGGCCACGGTGCTGGCCAGCATCGGCCCCGTGCCCCTGGCCACGGGGTAGACCACCGACAGGTCGCCGTGGCGGTAACCGCGCTGGAGCAACACGAAGTAGGCCAGATGCAGCGACGCGCTCACGCAGATCAGCGGCACCACCTGCCACGAGGGCATGGCGCCGGAGATCAGCGCGGCGGGCGTCCACAACACGGTCGCCGCGGCGGCGACCAACCAGAGGAAGACGACGGCGTCGGCTTTGGCGGCCTGCTTGCTCAGCAGGTTCCAGCCGGCGTGGGAGACGGCGGCGACCAGGACCAGGGCGAGTGCGAGGGGGTTCACACCTCCACTTTCGCAGGCGGCGTGATCTGAGCGGATAGGGTGGGGCCACCATGGCTGAGACCACCGTCGTTCACCTGCTGCGGCACGGTGAGGTGCACAATCCCGAAGGCGTCCTGTACGGCAGGCTGCCCGACTACCACCTGTCGGAGACCGGCCACCTCATGGCCGAGACGGTCGCCAAGGCCGTGGCCGACCGCGACATCGTCCGTCTCTACAGCTCCCCGCTCGAACGCGCCCAGGAGACGGCCGCCCCCCTGGCCGGCAAGCTCGGGCTCGACATCGTGACCGACGAGCGGCTGATCGAGGCGGGCAACGTGCTCGAAGGCCGGAAGATCGCTCGCCTGATGCGCAGCCCCGGCAACTTCCGCCACTTCTGGCATCCGGGCCGGCCGTCGTGGGGTGAGCCGTACGTGCAGGTCGTGGCGCGGATGCGGGCCATGGTCGACAGCGCGCGCGCCGAGGTCCGCGGGCACGAGGCGGTGCTGGTCAGCCACCAGCTGCCGATCTGGATGATCAGGATGGCCGCCGAGGGGCGCAGGCTGTGGCACGATCCGCGCCGCCGCCAGTGCGCGCTGGCCAGCCTGACCACGTTCACCTTCGAGGGCGACAGGCTCGTCAGCGTCGGCTACAGCGAGCCCGCCGCCGCGCTCGTCAAGGGCGGGCCCACCGTCCCGGGCGCGTGACCGCGCCGGTAGAGTGGCAAGCTCTACCGGCTGTAGTACAAGGAGATCGTTCTCCCGTGCGCGCGAAACCCCACGCCCTCGCCCTCGTGGCCTTGCTCGCCGTCTCCGGCTGCGCGGGCAGCGCCGGCGGCCAGCCGCAGGCGGGCGACACCAGGTTCGTCGCGGGCGACGGCAAGGTGACCGTGTTCCCCGCCGCCGAGCGCAAGCAGGCGCCCGCGGTCGAGGGCCCCACCCTCGACGGCGGCACGGTCTCGCTCGCCGCGCACAAGGGCAAGGTCGTCGTGCTCAACTTCTGGGCCTCGTGGTGCGGCCCGTGCAGGGCCGAGGCGCCGGTGCTGAAAGACATCTACGCCAAGACCAAGTCGACGGGCGTGGAGTTCGTCGGCATCGACTTCAAGGACCGCCAGGCCGACGCGCTTGCCTTCGAGCGCACCGAGCAGCCCGGCTACCCGAGCATCTTCGACCAGCCGGGCAAGGTGGCGCTGTCGTTCCAGGGCACCGTGCCGCCCGCCGCGATCCCCTCCACGCTCATCATCGACGAGCAGGGCAGGGTGGCGGCCAGGGCGCTCGGCGCGGTCAAGTACAACGACCTGCTCAAGGCCGTGACCCAGGTGCGCGATGAGTGACGTCGTCGCCTCCGGCTCGCTGCTGCTCGCGGTGCCGATCGCGGTGCTGGCGGGCCTGGTGTCGTTCCTGTCGCCGTGCGTGCTGCCGCTGGTGCCCGGCTACCTGTCGTACGTGACGGGGATGAGCGCCGACCCCAAGCGCGGCCGGCTGGTGCTCGGCACCGGCCTGTTCGTCGCGGGCTTCGCGGCGGTGTTCGTCGCCGGCGGCGCGCTGTTCGGCGGCCTCGGTTCGGCCCTGTACGGCAGCGCCGACGTCATCACGCGCATCGTCGGCGCGCTGACGATCGTGCTCGGCCTCGCCTTCCTCGGCGTCATCCCCGGGCTCATGCGCGACGTGCGCATCCACCGGGTGCCGAACGCGGGCCTGGCGGGCGCGCCGCTGCTCGGTGTGGTGTTCGGCCTCGGCTGGACCCCGTGCATCGGCCCCACGCTCGCCGTCGTGCTCTCCCTCGGCTACAACGAGGGCAGCGCCGCCAGGGGCGCCTTCCTCGCCGTCGCCTACGCCCTCGGGCTCGGCCTGCCGTTCGTGGTCGCCGCCCTGGCCTACAGCAGGGCGCTGCGCACCTTCCGTGCCATCCGCAAGCACTCGCGCCTCATCACCAGGGTCGGCGGCGGCATGCTCGTCGCGGTCGGCCTCCTGCTCGTCACCGGGCTCTGGGGGCAGATCATCGCGGGCATGCAGACGTGGATCGGCGCATTCGAGCCGGTGATCTGATGACGGTCGACGAGCTCAAGAAGGAGACGCCCAAGCCCGCCAGGCTCGGCTTCGTCGGCTGGCTGCGCTGGGGCTGGCGCACGCTGACCTCGATGAAGACGGCGCTCATCCTGCTGTTCCTGTTCGCGCTGGCCTCCATCCCCGGCTCCCTGGTGCCGCAGCGCTCGGTCGAGCCCGACAAGGTCGCGCTGATCTACCAGAACGATCCGGCGCTGGCCGAGTGGTACGACCGCCTCCACCTGTTCGACGTCTTCAGCGCGCCCTGGTTCGCGGCCATCTACCTGCTGCTGTTCACCTCGCTGATCGGCTGCGTCCTCCCGCGCACCACCACCTACCTGAAGGAGCTGCGCCGCAAGCCGCCGACGGCCCCGAAGAACCTGTCGCGCCTGCCGTACCACGCGGCGGTCGAAGGCCCGCTCGACGCCGACGAGGCCGCCCGCAGGCTGCGCAAGCTGCGCTTCAGGGTGGCGACAGGCCCCGGCTGGGTGTCGGCGGAGAAGGGCTACCTGCGCGAGACCGGCAACCTGCTCTTCCACATCGCGCTGCTCGGCCTGCTGGTCTCGGTCGGGATCGGCTCCCTGTACGGCTACCGCGGCAACGTCCTGGTCGTCGAGGGCGACGGCTTCGCCAACACCGTGGCCGCCTACGACCGCTACATGCCGGGCAACCGCGTCTCCGCGGAGTCGCTCGAGCCGTTCCACTTCACACTGAATGACTTCCAGGCCACCTACCAGGTCACCGGCGACAAGCGCGGGCAGGAGCTCGACTACACCGCCAAGCTGCGGGTCAACGACTCCTACGACTACGACCTCAAGGTCAACGAGCCGCTCGACGTCAACGGCACCCTGACCTACCTGATCGGCCACGGCTACGCGCCCGTCTTCAAGGTGACCGACGGCAAGGGGCAGGTGGCCTTCAACGGTCCTGTGCCGTGTCTCATCGAGCAGAAGGCGACGCTGACCTCCGGCTGCGTGGTCAAGGTGCCCGACGCCCAGCCACAGCAACTGGGGTTCCTGCTGCAGTTCCTGCCGACGAGCGTGCAACTGCACAGCGGGGGCTACGTCTCGGCCTTCCCCGGCGCCGCCAAGCCCGAGGCGAAGATCCTCGGCGCGTTCTCCGGCGACCTGGGCGTGCGCTCGGGCAAGCCGCAGTCGGTCTACGAGCTGGCACCGCCGGAGGTCATGAAGAAGCTGAACCCTCTCGTCATGGGGTCGAAGGCGCCGCCGCCGCTCGCGGTCGGCAAGTCCTTCGACCTGCCGGGCGGCGTGGGGAAGATCGAGTTCACCGACGTGAAGGAGTGGATGACGCTCCAGATCGCGTACGACCCTGGACGCATGCCCGCGCTGCTGTCCTCCGCCCTCGCGACCGTCGCCCTGGTCATGTCGCTCATGATCCGCCGCCGCCGCGTCTTCGTCCGGATCAAGGACGGCATCGTGGACGTGGGCGGACTGACGCGCACCGAGGGCTCGGGTGCGGGCTTCGCCGAGGAGTTCGCCGACATCGTCAAGGTCCTATCCGCAGGAGAGAAGGATGTCCGCTGACCAACTGGCAGGACTGAGCGACGACCTGGTCCTCGCGACAGTGCTGCTCTACCTGGCCTCGATGATCGGGTTCGCGCTGGAGTTGGCGTTCGGCAGGGCCCGTACCAACTCGGGCGCCACCGCGATCACCGTCACCGAGGACGGGGTCACCGAAGGCGCGCCCGCCGTCGCCGCGAAGGCCACGGTCACCGTGGGCTCCTCGGGGAGCGGCCCGGCCGAGTCCGGTGCTGCGGGCGACGTCGTCGTCAGCCCGCCTGAGCCGCCCTCGTGGACGCCGGTGGCCGGCCGGATCGCCATCGTGCTCGGCTGGATCGGCTGGGCCGCCAACCTCGGCTCCATCGTCACCCGCGGTCTGTCCGTCGGCCGCTGGCCGTGGGGCAACATGTACGAGTTCGTGGTCGCCATCTGCTTCGCCGCGGTGACGGCCTTCCTGGTGACGCAGCTGCGGGCCAACGTCCGCTTCCTCGGCGCCTTCGTCATGGTGACCTCGGCGCTCGGGCTCGGGTTCGCCGTCATCTGGCTGCACGTGCAGGCGGGACCCGTTGTTCCCGCGCTGAACTCCTACTGGATCGCCATCCACGTCTCGGCCGCGGTCATCGCCAGCGGGCTGTTCATCGTGGCGGGCGTGTCCGGCATCCTCTACCTGCTGCGCGGCGACGGCTTCTCCCGCCTGCCCACGCGCGACGACCTGGAGCGGGTCGCCCACCGGGCGATCGTGCTCGCCTTCCCGATCTGGACGTTCGCCGTCATCGCGGGCGCGCTCTGGGCCGACAAGGCGTGGGGCCGCTACTGGGGCTGGGACCCGAAGGAGATCTGGGCGTTCATCACGTGGATCGCCTACGCCGCCTACCTGCACGCCCGCGCGACCGCGGGCTGGCGCGGGCGCGCGGCCACGATCGTGCAGCTGGTGGCGTTCGCGTGCCTGCTGTTCAACCTGGTGGGCGTCAACATCTTCCTCGGCGGCCTGCACAGCTACGCCGACGTCGGCAGTTAACCGGCGGGACTTCGGTGCCCGCCGCTACGTGAGGCTCACTCCTCGTCGCGCATGCGCCGGTCGAGGTCGCGCAGGAATTCGGGGTCGTCGTCGGGGCCGCGGGGCGCCTCGCCCCTGTCCATGATGGAGCGGCCGGGCAACTGGAACGGGCGCGACCGCGTCGGACGGCCGAGCAGCAGCCACAGCACGCTGCCGACCAGTGGGATCAGGACGACGATGAGCACCCAGAGGATCTTCGGCAGGTTGCGGGACTCCTCGTCGGGAGTCGTGATGACGTCGAACAACGAGTAGAGCCAGAAGGCCAGCACCGCCAGTCCAACAAGCACGCCAGGCATGTCTGCACTGTAGGCCATCCCTCGCGTGATCGCGCCGGGTGCTGCCCATATCGGGTGACTCGGGAAGATCGACGTCGTACCGTGGTACCTGTTTCTCGGGCACCCGGCTCGCGAGGGCCTGGTTGATGCGGGTGCCCGGTTTCTCGGCGGTTCGACCAAGGAGGCACCACCGGGCTCGGCCCGGGCGAGCGCACGTCGTCTCGCCGTCCCCGCGCGGGGCGGTGCGGGAGAGCGGGCACCGCGGCGCGGCGCCGCGGGGCGAGGGCTTGGGGCCGGCGGCTCCAACGTCGTGGAGAGGTGCGATGGCCTTTTCTGACGATCGGCGGACCGGCGACAAGGGCCGCCATCGAAGGGGCAGTCGTTGGTGGCGGCGGGGCTCCTATCTTTCATCGCGTCGCTCGGACGCGCCACGCGAGTCGTTCTGGGGCGGCGACAGGGCCGACCGCCCTTCCGAGTATCGTCCTGGGCCCGGGAGCCATCCAGGGGCCGAGAGCCGTCCTGGGGTCGGCAACCGTCCTGGGGTCGAGAACCTGCCTGGGTCTGAGAACCCCTCGGGGCGTGGGAACCACGCTGCCCACGGGAGGCGTGCTGCGGACGGCTCGCCCGGGTGGCCCGCTGAGCGGCGGACGGCCCCACCGGCCGGTCCCGGGTACGGCGGGCCGTACGAGGGCCTGTATCGCCAGGACGGGCGGGCCGGAGAGCATCCCTACGCGGGACGGCTGGAGAAGGAACGCGGCGACAGGGGCGAGCGCCACGCCGCCTCCGTGCTCGACCGGCCGCAGTACA
Organism: Nonomuraea sp. NPDC059194; assembly: GCF_042754765.1. Classification (NCBI taxonomy): domain Bacteria; kingdom Bacillati; phylum Actinomycetota; class Actinomycetes; order Streptosporangiales; family Streptosporangiaceae; genus Nonomuraea; species Nonomuraea sp. NPDC059194. The sequence goes on from NZ_JBHZBH010000016.1 coordinate 136,598, forward strand.
CCTGGCAGGACTTCGAGCGCGTGGACGAGCGCCCGAGAGCGCAGCCCAACCGGCCCGACCTGCCCGCCCAGGGCGACGGCCTGACCCACTGCGGACGCCTCGAAGCCATCCTGCACCGCCAGTGGGACGCCAGGCAGGGCCCGCCCTCGGCCGACGCGGTCAGGGCCGTGGACAGCCTGGCCAGGCTGCCCGAACGCCTCAAGGAGTTGCTGGCCGACGGGCTCGAGGGCATCTACGTCGGCGAGGGCGGCGTCCCCGACCTCGACGACATGGGCTACCTGCGTGGAGCGCCGCTGCCCTCGGGGCGGGCGACGTGGGACATCTGCGCCGGCGCGTACGGCGACCGCAAGATCGTCGTGGGGGATCGGCCCTCACCCACGCCCGACGTGATGATGCACGAGGCCGGCCACGCCATCGACGACGTCGACGCGCCGCACGGCGATTGGGTGTCGGACTCACCGGAGTTCGTGGCACTCTACGAGCAGGCCGAACCCCTTCTGGCCTCTTCCTTCCACCGCCAGGGCGGCGGGCTCGGACGCAAGGAGTTCTTCGCGGACGCCTTCGCGGCGATCGCCTCGCGTCAGCGTCCCGCCCTGGTCGACATGCTGGGCGGTGACACGCGGATGGCGCTCAACGTGATGTTGTTCTTCAACCGGCGCTACGGAATCTAGGTGATCAGCAATGTACGTGATCCGGCTCGCTGACGGGACTCTGCGCGTGCCGGAGAGCCTGACCAGCGAAGACGGGCGTCTCATCGGCAACGCGTACGTCGAGGTGGGGCCCGGCGACCCGGACTACGAGCGGTGGCTGGCCGAGGCGCTGACGGAGGAAGAGCTCGCCGAGCGGCGACGACGGTGGGAGACGGACAACGACGAGCTGGAGCGCGCGTTCCTGGCCTTCAAGTCCGAACAGGAATCCGGGCAGGAGTCCGGGCAGGGGGACGGCTGACCGTCACCGGCGGGGCGGGGCGGGGGCATCACGACTCGACCCTTGGAACGTGCGACGTGACGGCGGCCCGCCGAAGTCGGCTGGAGTGGCGTGGAGGACGGGCCCCGGCCACGTGACCGCGGTGGGCTTGAGCCCGCCTGCCGTACGGACTGACTGGCCTGTCGGGTGACCCTGCGTGTTCCGGGTTGCACGCGCAGGATCACCGATGACGGACGTCAGACGCGCGGGGACTCACCTGCGGGCCGGTCGGCCGTAAGGACGTCCTCGCCACGGAGAAGGGCGTGCACTTCCGACTCGCGAAAGCGACGGTGCCCTCCGGGGGTGCGGATGCTACTGATGCGGCCTGCCGCGGCCCAGCGCGTCACCGTCTTTGGGTCTACCCGGAAGAGGGCGGCGACCTCTCCCGGCGTCAGCAGACGCTCGCTGCTACTCTCCACCAATCTCTCCCCCTCGCATCCCGCTTCCTGCCAGCGGGCGGACAGGTACCCAGTGTGTCGAGCGAAGCCTGATATATCCGCGCTTTTCAACAAAGATCACGGGTTGTTATCGGCCGACTGCCCGATTGTTATATGATAGAGCCTCTTTGGGGCTCTCGTGGGTGTTTCTTTACGAAAGCGCCTTACTGGGAACAGTAGCAGCGCTCGCGCCTGGTGCGTAGAGCGACCGCCCTCACCGCCGAGTAACCTCGAGGTGTGCGTCCCGTTCTCGTTTACACCGCGTCGCGGATCAGCCTGTTTGTCGTGACCCTGGGTGTGCTGTACCTGTTGAACCTCAGAGAGCCGCTGGTCCTGATCGCCGTGGCGTTCGTGATCAGTGGGATTGCCAGCTACGTCCTGCTGTCCAGGCAGCGTGACGCCATGAGCGCACGCATCAGCGACAAGGTCGACCAGCCGAAGCCGGAGGACGACTAGGGCAGGGGGAACATGCCAATCCGGGCATGGTACTCCCGTCCGAGTCGCGTTGTGTCACTACCAACGAGTAGTCCGTCCTTGTGCGCCAGAAATGCCTTGACACCGATCCCACGCTCCCTGCCCGGATTCCAGCTGAGCGCCTTTCCGGAGACGGGGTGAATGGCCGCGATACCCTCCCGCGGCACCGCCCCGGGCCCCGCCGAGTCGCGGCCTTGCGGATTGTCCATCCAGCGCTGATGGCCGCCCACGTAGACGGCCGCGCCCGTCACGGCCACCGAATAGAGCGAATCGCCGCCCGTGTGGTTGACCCAGGTCGGCCTGACCGTGGCTGACCTGGCATGGGTCTCGAACCTGGCCGCGCTGTCGCACAGCTTCCTCCTGCCGCCCGCGCCACCCGTGGTGACCACCACGAAGTAGCTCCCGTCTGGGGAGACGTCGAGGCCCCGCACGTAGGAGGGGAAGACGGCCCTGCACGCGGGGGCGTAGGCGTCGGTGCGCCAGGTGGCGACTTTCGCCCGCGCCCGGCTGAGGTCGATCAGGCCGAGTTGGGCCCTGGGCAGGCCGTCCAGCGTGGTGAAGCTGCCGTCGACGATCAGCCTGTCACGGGTGAGGGCCAGCGCGTGGACCTTCACCTTGGGGGTGAGGGGCGCGCCCGGCGTGATCGTGAAGCGGGGGTCGGCCGCGCCGGTCGTGGCGTTGAGCCTGGCCAGCGCCACACGGGGGCGGGTGAAGTCGCCTCCGGCGTACAGCTGCGAGCCGCTTCTGGCCAGTGTCGTGACCTGCCCGCCGCTCACCTGCGGGTCGAAGCTCTCCACGGCGGCGCCGTCGGCCAGGCGCAGCCGTACGAGGCCGTCGCCGCCGACGTAGACGGTGTCGCCGTCGCCGGGAGCCAGCGCGTGGACGGAATCGTCGATCGAGGGCGCGAAGCCGGGCAGGATCTCGCCCGTGCGCAGGTTGTAGGCGAAGAGATTGTCGCGTTCCACGGCGAATGACCGGCTTGCGTCACTCACTTCGGAGAAGTCGCCGCCGACGACGACGGTGTCGCCGACCACGGTGATGGCGTTGACGATGCCATCGAGGACATGGGGCGTGGTGTCGAGAGGATTCGTCGACACCACGCGGGTGTGCGCGACGGGCGTGACGGCCACGAGCGCCGCGAGGGTGGTTCGGACAAGCATTCGCCAAGTCTTAGCAGACTCTGAGTAATCGAGTTGCTACTTTCGGTTTATTGTCGCTTAAGCCCTAGGCTTGACCCCATGACCCGCGCTCAGTTGGACAAGCAGCCGCATGAGGTCGCCGCGATGTTCGATCGCACGGCCAGGCGATACGACTTCGTGAACGACGTCATCTCGCTCGGGCAGGTGCGGCTGTGGCGCAAGGCCGTCGCCCGGGCCGTCGACGCGGGCCCCGGCGAGCTCGTCCTCGACCTCGGGGCCGGCACGGGCACCTCCACCGACTCCTTCACCGGGCTCGGCGCCCGCGCGATCGCCTCCGACTTCTCGCTCGGCATGCTCGCCACCGGCGTCAGGCGCAGGGGCGGCAACGCGCTCACGGGCGGGGGCGTGCCGTTCATCGCGGGCGACGCGCTGAACCTGCCGTTCGCCGACGACGCCTTCGACGCGGTGACGATCTCGGTGGCGCTGCGCAACGTGCACGACACCGAGCAGGCCCTGCGCGAGATGCTCCGCGTGACCAAGCCCGGCGGCAAGCTGGTGATCCTCGAGTTCTCGCACGTGACGGTCAAGACCTTCGATCTGGTCTACCGCGAATACCTGATGAAGCTGCTGCCCAAGGTGGCCACGGTCTTCGGCTCGAACGACGACTCCTACGAGTACCTCGCCGAGTCCATCAGGGACTGGCACGACCAGCCGGCCCTGGCCAAGATCATCCAGCGGGCCGGCTGGGAGCGGGTCGCCTGGCGCAACCTCAACCTTGGCATCGTCGCCATTCACCGGGGCTACAAGCCCCAGGGCTGAACCACTTCCATGGTCACCAGGCCGCCGTTGGCCGGGTGCCGGTAGAAGACGACCGCCTGGGCCAGGCAGGCGGTCCTGATCTCGGCCGCGTAGTCCTCCAGCAGTTCGAGGCTCAGCCCCGACCGCAGTCCGAGGAGCAGCAGCACGCTCGCGCCTTCCACGCTCATCCTGAGCACGAGCGGGAGGCGGCCTTTCGGTGTGCGCATGGACGTCCGCTTGGCCAGGCCCTGGAAGCGGTGCCGGACGACCACCGCCACCACCTGGCGCACGATCTCCTGTCTGACCCATGACGTCGCCATGCAGGCCAGTGCGACGCCGACCACGGCCATGGCCGCCGTCACGCCGTCCGTCCACGCCGCCACCTGGGCGGTGACCAATGCGAGCAGGCAGAGCGCCGTGGCCTCCGTACGCCACCTGAACACCGCCCCGAGCCGGGCGGGCAGATCCCGCGCCTGGGGGATGTACGGGTGGCTGCGAGGATGCCCTCCGCCCTCACATAAGGGGCGGCGGCGCCTGGTCGCCGGGCTGATATCGGTTGAGCTCCAGAGGAGGAAGCTCCCCTTGCGCGATCCACGCCTGGGGGTGACTCTGGTCATGTCTCACGGCTCCGATGTCCTGTCGTCGGTACGCGGTGCTGAGGGACTTCCGGGCGCGCTCCGCCCGTTCGTCTGCGTGGACATCCGGCTCGAACGTTCGTGGGGAGGTGCGCGCTTCTTCACGTCGGTTCACCGCTTCTCGCAGTAGGATGGCATTTTCCCTCCGGGAAGTGTCGTGCAATTCCCGCTGGGATTATTGGAGAGATGCCCGCCTTCAAAGGGGTTCAACCCTTCCAGGCGGTGGGTAGTACTTCGACACGCTTGTGAGGAGAGCTGAGTGGCGCGGGAGCCGAGCCCCACCGTCAGCCGACGCCGTCTCGCCGCAGAGCTGCGTCGACTCCGCGAGGATGCCCAGGTAACGGGCACCCAGGTCGCCCAGGTCCTGGACGGATCTTCATCCAAGGTGTCCCGCATGGAGAAGGCCCAGGTGGCCGCCCACCGCGAGGATGTCGCCAGGCTGGCCGACTTCTACCAGGTACGGCCCGCCGTCCGCGAGGCCCTGCTCGCGCTGGCGGTGGAGGCCGAGGGCAAGGGCTGGTGGGATGCGCACGGCGAATCGCTGTCGGAGTCCTACACCACCTTCATCGGACTGGAGGCGGGTGCCGCGACGATGCTCACGTGGCAGAACGTCATCTTTCCCGGGCTGCTGCAGACCGCCGACTACGCCAGGGCGCTCATCAGCTTCGGCGATGCGTGGAACGCGCTTCCACCGACGCAGATCGACCGTCTGGTCAGGGTCCGTGACCGCCGGGGGCGCATTCTCGAGGCACCCGATCCGCTGAATCTCACCGTCCTGCTCGACGAGTCGGTTCTGATGCGCAGGTTCGGCTCACCCGAAGTCATGCGCAACCAGCTCGGGCATGTGCTGCGTGTCGCGGAGCTGCCGAACGTCACCATCCGGGTGGTGCCGCTCGAGCGCTCCTCGGCCTTTCACAGTTTCGTCCTGCTGAAGTTTCCGCAGCGTGAGGGCCTGGACCCGCTCCACGACGACCTCGTCTACATCGAGAACGCCACCGACGCGATTCTCGAAGAGAGCGAACAGAAGACTTTCGCGTATGAACGTGTGTTCCACCAGGTGTTGGCCGCCGCGCTGTCGGAAGAGGATTCACTGAAACTCATCGGAGAACTAGCTCGGTGAATTGGTCACTCCCTGTCGGGGTATGCCCTCCTTGGCCCCCGACAGTGAGGACATGCCCATGGAGTCAACGACCTCAGAAGAGATCGTATGGCGCAAGAGCAGCTTCAGTAATGTCACTGGTGAGTGCATTGAGGTCGCGCGGACCGATCGGGCAGTGCTCGTCAGAGACTCCAAGCGACCTGACGGCGCCGTCCTGAGCTTCAGTCACAAGGCGTGGGACGCGTTCAAGGTAGGAGTCAAGGACGGTCAGTTCGACTGACGATAGGCGGGGCGGCGCGGCCGCCCCACAAGGTGTTTGTGCAGGTATGGGCGCCATGTCCATCGCCCCTGGGGTATTTGTTTCCTAACCTGCCAGCCTCATTTTGGTAACTGTCTGGCGTCGATCCGCGATCTTGAGATTCAATCCAGGGAGGATTGGCGCGATCGACACGCCCGCGCTCGTGCGACGACGCACTGAGCGCCTTCTTCTTTTGGGATGAGATGTGAACAGTGCGGTGTTCGGGACAGGTCTTCCCATCGTCCCTTCTAGCGACCCGGACACCACCTGGCGCAAGAGCTCGTTCAGCGGCCCGACGGGGGAGTGCGTCGAGTTCGCTCGCGGCGCCGACGGGGTGCTGATCCGGGACTCCAAGGACCCGTCCGGCGGGGTGCTGGCGTTCACTCTCGGTGAGTGGCGGGCCTTCCTCGCCGGGGTTCGCAACGCCGAGTTCGACGTCTGACTCCCGAACCGGTGATCGAGTCAAGGCCCTCTGTCGTGGACAGGGGGCCTTCGTCGTGGGTAAGCGTGTACCCGGCTGCCACCTGGTGCCGGAAAAGCGCTAGACTGCGTGCCGACAAAGTTTGTGAAGAGCTTCACAAAGGAACGAAGGCCCACACTCCGAGGCCGACCAGCGTGTAGGACAGGACAGGTCCGTGACCGTGCCAGCCGACATCAGGCAAGCGCAGGAGCCCGCCGTGACAGCGCGAGGAACGAGCCGGCGAGCGGCGAAGCGGGCGCGACAGTGAACGCGACCGACGCCGACGTCATCGTCGTCGGCGCGGGTCCCGCGGGCTCGGCGACGGCGTTCTATCTCGCCCAGGCCGGGCTCGACGTCCTGCTTCTCGAAAAGACGCGCTTCCCTCGTGAGAAGGTCTGCGGCGACGGTCTGACCCCGCGGGCGGTCAAGCAGCTCATGAACATGGGCGTCGACATCGACGCTCCTGGCTGGGTGCGCAACAAGGGCCTGCGCGTCGTGGGCGGCGGCGGGCGTTACGACCTCGACTGGCCGCAGCTCGACAGTTTCCCCGACTTCGGCCTGGTACGCACCAGGCAGGACTTCGACCAGATCGTCGCGGCCAACGCGGTGAAGGCCGGCGTGCGCCTGATGGAGGGCGTCAACGTCAGCGGCCCGATCATCGACGACCGCAGCGGTCACATCGTGGGCGTCACGACCAAGGAAGGCGTCTCCTACCGCAGCCGCCTGGTGGTCGCCGCCGACGGCAACTCCACCAGGCTCGCCCTGGCCATGGGGCTGCACAAGCGGGAAGACCGGCCGATGGGCGTGGCCGTACGGACCTATTTCGAGTCTCCGCGCCACGACGACGACTACCTGGAGATCTGGCTGGAGCTCTGGGACCAGGAGACGCTGCTGCCCGGCTACGGCTGGGTGTTCGGCCTGGGCGACGGCACCTCCAACGTGGGTCTCGGCCTGCTCAACACCAGCGACGCGTTCAAGACCATCGACTACCGCGACCTGCTCAAGCGGTGGACGAGGAACATGCCCGCCGAGTGGGGCTTCACCGAGGACAACATGACGACCCCCATCAGGGGGGCGGCGCTGCCGATGGCCTTCAACCGGCAGCCGCACTACACCAGGGGCCTGGTGCTCGTGGGCGACTCGGGCGGCGCGATCAACCCGTTCAACGGCGAGGGCATCGCCTACGCCATGGAGACGGGCGAGATCGCCGCCGAGGTGATCGTCAAGGCGTTGCGCGGCACCACGCCCGCGCAGCAGGAGCGGATCCTGCGGGCCTACCCGCGGGTGCTCAAAGACGCATATGGCGGATATTTCACGCTTGGCAGGTGGTTTGTCGAAGCTATCGGGAAGCCTGGGGTGATGAGCTTCGGCACCCGGCATGGGCTGCACCATCCCAGGCTGATGCGCTTCGCTCTCAAACTCCTTGGTAATCTCACCGACCGGCGAGGCGATGCGTCAGACCGGATCATCAACGCTCTCGCGAAGGTCGTCCCACCAGCATGAACCTTTCATCCGCCCGGCACACTTACAGATCAGACTGCGCGCCCGCGCGCGTGGAGATGGGAGAGGAGGCGTAGCGATGGATCTCTATGTGCCCATCCTGGTGCTCGCCGTTCTCGCGGGAGGGTTCGCGCTCTTCTCGGTCGCGATCGCCCCGTTCACCGGTCCCAAGCGCTGGAACCGCGCCAAGCTTGACGCCTACGAATGCGGCATCGAGCCGACGCCCCAGCCCGTCGGTGGCGGACGTTTCCCGCTGAAGTACATGATCACCGCGATGCTGTTCATCGTGTTCGACATCGAGATCATCTTCCTTTACCCGTGGGCCGTGTCGTTCGACATGCTCGGGGTCTTCGGGCTGGTCGAGATGGTGCTGTTCATCGTCACCGTGCTCGTGGCGTATGCCTACGTGTGGCGCCGCAAGGGTCTGGACTGGGACTAGATATGGGACTTGAAGAGAAACTCCCCAGCGGGTTCATCCTCAGCACGGTCGAGCAGGCCGCCGGGTGGGCCAGGAAGAACTCGGTGTGGCCGGCCACGTTCGGTCTCGCCTGTTGCGCGATCGAACTGATGGCAACCGGTGCATCGCACTACGACCTCGCGCGCTTCGGCATGGAGCGCGCTTCGGCATCTCCCCGCCAGGCCGACCTGATGATCGTCGCGGGCCGGGTGTCGCAGAAGATGGCGCCGGTGCTCAGGCAGATCTACGACCAGATGGCCGAGCCCAAGTGGGTCATCGCCATGGGCGTGTGCGCCTCCAGCGGCGGCATGTTCAACAACTACGCCATCGTGCAGGGCGTCGACCACGTCGTCCCCGTCGACATCTACCTGCCCGGCTGCCCGCCGCGGCCGGAGATGCTGATCGACGCGATCGTGAAGCTGCACGACAAGATCCAGAACACGAAGTTCGGCGCGCACCGCGCCAAGCAGATCGACGAGCTCGAGCTGCAGGCGCTCCGTACGCTGCCCCTGATCGACCAGGAGGCCGCCAAGTGAGCGACAACCTCCCCGAGGTCTCGAAAGAGCACCTGCCCGAGGAGCCGGTGGTCCGCCACGGCATGTTCGGCGCCAGCGACACCGGTGACACCTCCGGTTTCGGCGGCCTCGTCGTACGGCGGGCCCCGCGCCTGTCGACCCCCCGCCCCTACGGCGGCTACTTCGACGAGCTCGTCGACAAGCTCGAGTCGTTCGACGGCGAGGCCATCGAGCGCGTCGTCGTCGACCGCGGCGAGCTGACCCTCCACGTGAAGCGCGAGAAGCTGGTGGAGGTCTGCCGGCGCCTGCGCGACGAGCCCGAGCTGCGCTTCGAGCTCAGCCTGGGCGTGAGCGGCGTCCACTACCCGCACCTGGTGGGCGAGGAGCTGCACGCGGTCTACCACCTGTGCTCCATCACCCACAACAGGCGCGTCCGCGTCGAGGTGAGCGCGCCCGACTCCGACCCGCACATCCCCTCGACGGTGGACGTCTACCCGACGCACAACTGGCACGAGCGCGAGGCCTACGACTTCTTCGGGATCGTCTTCGACGGCCATCCCGCGCTGACCCGGATCATGATGCCGGACGACTGGGACGGTCACCCGCAGCGCAAGGACTATCCGCTCGGCGGCATCCCCGTCGAGTACCGCGGCGCCGAGATCCCCTCGCCGGACAACAGGAGGTCGTACGCGTGAGCACGGGATATGACGAGGCGACCGAGGGCAAGGTCTACTCGGTCAACGGCGCCGACTGGGACGACCTCGTCGGCGCGGTGCGCGACTCCGAGGACGCGCGACTGGTCATCAACATGGGCCCGCAGCACCCGTCCACGCACGGCGTGCTCAGGCTCATCCTGACCCTCGACGGCGAGACGGTCACCGAGGCCCGTACCGGCATCGGCTACCTGCACACCGGCATCGAGAAGAACATGGAGTTCAGGACGTGGACCCAGGGGACCACGTTCGTCACTCGCATGGACTACCTCGCGCCGCTGTTCAACGAGACGGCCTACTGCCTGGGCGTGGAGCGGCTGCTCGGCATCGAGGACCGCATCCCCGAGCGGGCGCAGGCCATCCGCGTCCTGATGATGGAGCTCAACAGGATCTCCTCGCACCTGGTCGCGATGGGCACGTTCGGCATGGAGCTGGGCGCGACCACGCCGTTCCTCTTCGGCTACCGCGACCGTGAAATGATCATGGACCTGTTCGAGTACATCACGGGTCTGCGGATGAACATGGCCTACGTCAGGCCCGGCGGCGTGAGCGTCGACCTGCCCGCGGGCACGGTCGACAAGGTCGGCGAGTTCCTCAAGGAGATGCCCAAGCGCATCAAGGACATCCGCAAGCTGCTCGACGAGAACCCGGTCTACACCCGCCGGACCAAGGACGTGGCCTACCTCGACCTGACCGGCTGCATGGCGCTCGGCGTCACCGGCCCGATGCTCAGGGCCGCGGGCCTGCCGTGGGACCTGCGCAAGTCGCAGCCGTACTGCGGGTACGAGACCTACGACTTCGAGATCGCCACCGAGCAGAGCTGCGACGTCTACGGCCGCTATCTCGTTCGCATGAAGGAGATGGAGGAGTCGCTCAAGATCATTGAGCAGGCTCTCGACCGCATCGCGGGGCCGCTGAAGAACAAGCCCGTTATGATCGAGGACAAGAAGATCGGCTGGCCCGCCCAGCTGGCGCTCGGCCCCGACGGCTTCGGCAACTCGCCCGATCACATCGCGCACATCATGGGCAGCTCCATGGAAGCGCTGATCCACCACTTCAAGCTGGTCACCGAGGGCTTCAGGGTTCCGGCCGGCCAGGCCTACGCCTCGGTGGAGTCCCCCCGCGGCGAGCTCGGCGCGCACGTGGTCAGCGACGGCGGCACCCGGCCGTACCGCGTCCACTTCCGCGAGCCGTCCTTCACGAACCTGCAGGCCGTACCGGCAACCTGCGAGGGTGGCCAGGTCGCCGACGTGATCGCGGCCGTGGCATCCATCGACCCGGTCATGGGAGGTGTGGACCGGTGACGTATTCGCCGGAAGTCCGGGAGCGTCTCGAGAGGGACGCCAAGGAGATCATCGGGCGCTACCCGAAGACGCGCTCGGCGCTGCTGCCGCTGCTGCACCTGGTGCAGTCGGAGGACGGTTTCGTCTCCGACGAGGGCCAGGAGTTCTGCGCGGAGATGCTCGGCGTGAGCAAGGCCGAGGTCGTGGGCGTGGCGACGTTCTACACGATGTACAAGCGCAAGCCGATGGGCGACTACCACGTCGGCGTGTGCATCAACTCGCTGTGCGCCGTCATGGGCGGCGACCAGATCTGGGACGAGCTGTCGGAGCACGTCGGCGTCGGCCACGACGAGACGACCGGCGACGGCAAGGTGTCGCTGGAGCGCCTGGAGTGCAACGCGGCCTGCGACTTCGCGCCCGTGATGATGGTCAACTGGGAGTTCTTCGACAACCAGACGCCCGAGTCGGCCAAGCAGCTCGTCGACGACCTGCGCGACGGCAAGAGCGTCTCGCCCACGCGTGGTCCGAAGCGCCTGTGCACCTTCAAGGAGGCCTCCCGGGTGCTGGCCGGGCTGCCCGACGACCTGGCCGGTGACGGCCCGTCGGCGGCCGGCCCCTCGCTGGAGGGCCTGAAGGTCGCCAAGGCCAACGGATGGAAGGCCCCCGAGGCATGAGCACCACTCTCACTCCGGTCCTGACCGCGAACTGGGACCAGGCCAACTCCTTCACGCTGGAGGGCTACGGGCCCTACGACGCGGCGAAGAAGGCGCTCGGCATGGACCCCGACGCCGTCATCCAGGCGGTCAAGGACTCCGGTCTGCGCGGCCGTGGCGGCGCGGGCTTCCCCACCGGCATGAAGTGGGGCTTCATCCCGCAGGGCGACGGCAAGCCGCACTACCTCGTCGTCAACGCCGACGAGTCGGAGCCGGGCACCTGCAAGGACATCCCGCTGATGATGGCCAACCCGCACTCGCTGGTCGAGGGCATCATCATCACCTCCTACGCCATCCGCGCCAACCACGCCTTCATCTACGTGCGCGGCGAGGTGCTGCACGTCATCCGCAGGCTGCACGCGGCCGTGCGCGAGGCGTACGAGAAGGGCTACCTGGGCAACGACATCTTCGGCTCGGGCTACGACCTCGAGCTGGTCGTGCACAGCGGCGCGGGCGCCTACATCTGCGGCGAGGAGACGGCGCTGCTCGACTCGCTGGAGGGTTTCAGGGGTCAACCGCGTCTCAAGCCTCCGTTCCCTGCCGTGGCGGGCCTGTACGCGTCGCCCACTGTTGTGAACAACGTGGAGTCTGTGGCGAGTGTTCCCTCGATCATCGCCAACGGCGCCGACTGGTTCGCCTCGATGGGTACCGAGAAGTCCAAGGGCTTCGGCATCTTCTCGCTGAGCGGCCACGTCACCCGTCCCGGACAGTACGAGGCGCCGCTCGGCATCACGCTGCGCGAGCTGCTCGACATGGCCGGCGGCATCCGCGCGGGGCACGAGATCAAGTTCTGGACCCCCGGCGGCTCGTCCACGCCGATCTTCACCGCCGAGCACCTCGACGTCCCCCTCGACTTCGAGGCGGTCGGCGCCAAGGGCTCGATGCTCGGCACCCGCGCGCTGCAGATCTTCGACGAGACCACCTGCGTGGTCCGTACCGTCCTGCGATGGACCGAGTTCTACGCCCACGAGTCGTGCGGCAAGTGCACGCCGTGCCGCGAGGGCACCTACTGGCTCAAGCAGGTGCTCAAGCGCCTGGAGGCCGGTCAGGGCACCGAGGACGACCTCACCCTGATCACCGACATCGCCGACAACATCCTGGGCCGCTCCTTCTGCGCCCTGGGCGACGGCGCGACCAGCCCGATCCACTCGTCGGTGAAGTACTTCCGCGACGAGTACCTCAAGCACTTCGAGGTCGGCGGCTGCCCGTTCGACCACAAGAAGTCCACTCTGTGGGGTGACTCGTGAGAGAGCGAAGCGAGCGAGCCAATATGCACAGCACCTCGGTCGTCGGGCCGACGGAGGAGGTCCGATGACCACCACTGCCGTAGAGACCACAGTCGTCACCCTCACGATCGACGGCTTCCAGGTCACCGTGCCCAAGGGCACCCTGATCATCAGGGCCGCCGAGCTGCTGGGCATCCAGATCCCCAGGTTCTGCGACCATCCGCTGCTCGACCCGGCGGCCAACTGCCGTCAGTGCCTGGTCGAGATCCCCGACGCGGGCAACGGCCGCGGCTTCCCCAAGCCGCAGCCGTCGTGCGCGATCGAGGTCGCCGCGGGCATGGTCGTGCAGACCCAGCTCACCTCGCCGGTCGCCGAGAAGGCGCAGCGCGGTGCGATGGAGCTGCTGCTCATGAACCACCCGCTCGACTGCCCGGTCTGCGACAAGGGCGGCGAGTGCCCCCTGCAGAACCAGGCGATGTCCAACGGGCAGGGTGAGTCGCGTTTCCACGAGCACAAGCGCACCTTCCCCAAGCCGCTGCCGCTGTCGGCGCAGGTCCTGCTCGACAGGGAGCGCTGCGTGCAGTGCAAGCGCTGCATCCGCTTCTCCGACGAGATCGCGGGCGACCCGCTCATCGAGTTCTTCGAGCGCGGGGCCAAGGAGCAGGTGGGCGTCGCCGACGGCAAGCCGTTCGACTCCTACTTCTCCGGCAACACCATCCAGATCTGCCCGGTCGGCGCGCTGACCAGCGGTGCCTACCGCTTCCGCGCCAGGCCGTTCGACCTGGTGTCCAGCCCGAGCGCCTGCGAGCACTGCGCGAGCGGTTGCGCGCAGCGCACCGACCACCGCCGCGGCAAGGTCACCCGCCGTCTGGCCGGCATGGACATGCAGGTCAACGAGGAGTGGAACTGCGACAAGGGCCGCTTCGCGTTCACCTACGCGACGCAGTCCGACCGGCTGCGCACGCCGCTGATCCGCAACGAGGAGGGACTGCTGGTCCCCGCCTCGTGGCCCGAGGCGCTGGCCGCCGCCGCGGCCGGTCTGGCCCAGGCGCGCGGCAGGGCCGGTGTGCTGGTCGGCGGTCGCGTGACCGTCGAGGACGCCTACGGCTACGCCAAGTTCGCCCGCGTGGCGCTCGGCACCAACGACATCGACTTCCGTGCCAGGCCGCACAGCGCCGAGGAGACGCAGTTCCTCGCGCACGCGGTCGCCGGCAAGGGCATCGAGATCTCCTACACCGACCTGGAGCAGGCGCCCGCCGTCCTGCTGGTCGGCTTCGAGCCCGACGAGGAGTCGCCGATCGTCTTCCTGCGCCTGCGCAAGGCGTGGCGCAAGAAGGGCCTGAAGGTCACCTCGATCGCGCCGTTCGCCACCGAGGGCCTGGCCAAGATGGGCGGCACGCTCATCAGGACGCTGCCGGGCGGCGAGGCCGACGCTCTCAACGAGCTCGGCTCCGTGGCCGAGGGCACGATCATCCTGGCCGGCGAGCGGCTGGCCACCGTCCCCGGCGCCCTGTCGGCCCTGGTACGGCTCAGCGCCGCCTCCGGCGCCAGGCTCGCCTGGATTCCGCGCAGGGCCGGTGAGCGCGGCGCCATCGAGGCGGGCGCGCTGCCGAACCTGCTGCCGATCGGCCGCCCGGTCGAGGACGAGAGCGCCAGGGCCGAGGTGGCCAGGGCGTGGAACGTCGGCTCCGTCCCGGCCACGCCGGGCCGCGGCACCGCCGAGATCCTGGCCGCCGCGCTGAACGAGGAGATCGACGCGCTGCTCGTCGCTGGCGTCGACCCGCACGACCTGGCCGACTCCGAGGCGGCGCTGGCCGCCCTGGAGAACACGCCGTTCATCGTCAGCCTCGAGATCCGCGCCAGCGCCGTCACCGACAGGGCCGACGTGGTCCTGCCGGTCGCCGCCGTCGCCGAGAAGGCCGGCACGTTCGTGAACTGGGAGGGCCGCGGCCGCTCGTTCGAGCGCGCGCTGCAGGTGCCCGGCATCATGAGCGACCTGGGCGTACTGTCGGCCATCGCCGACTACATGGACGTGCACCTGGGCCTGCCCGATGCCGCCGCCGCCCGCAAGGAGCTCAGCGGCCTGGGCGCCTGGCGCGGCACCCGCGTCGGCGCGCCGAACGTCGCCGCCGCGGCCCAGCCGGTTCCCCAGGCGGGTGAGGCCGTGCTGGCCACCTGGCACCAGCTGCTCGACAACGGCCGTCTGCAGGACGGCGAGCCGTACCTCGCGGGCACCGCCCGTGCGGTCGAGGCGCTGGTGTCGGAGAGCACCGCCGCCGAGATCGGCGTGGTCGACGGCGACAAGATCGTAGTGGGTGAGACGGTGTCACTGCCGGTGCGCGTCGCGGACCTGCCGGACCGGGTGGTCTGGCTGCCGACGAACTCCGCCGGCTGCGCGGTCACGCGCGACCTGCGCGTGCTGGCCGGCGACATCGTCAGGATCGGGAGCGCCTCATGAGCTTGACAGTCCTCGCGACGGATCCGACCCTCGCCGACTTCGGTAAGGATCCGATCTGGATCACCATCATCAAGGCGGTCGGCATCTTCGCCTTCCTGATGCTGGGCATCCTGTTCGGCGTCTGGTACGAGCGCAAGCTGATCTCCCGCATGCAGAACCGCTACGGGCCCAACAGGGCCGGTAAATTCGGTCTGCTGCAGTCGGTGGCCGACGGCATCAAGATGGGCCTGAAGGAAGACATCTTCCCCAACACCGTGGACAAGGTGCTCTACCTGCTGGCCCCGGTCATCATGGTGGTGCCCGCCTTCCTGGCCTTCTCCATCACGCCGTTCGGGCCGATGGTGAACATGTTCGGCGTGCAGACGCCGCTGCAGCTGGTCGACCTGCCGGTCGCGGTGCTGTTCATGCTGGCGATGGGCGCGGTGTCGGTCTACGGCGTGATTCTCGCCGGGTGGTCGTCCCGCTCGCCGTACGCGCTGCTCGGTGGTCTGCGGTCGGCGGCCCAGGTGGTCTCCTACGAGATCGCGATGGGTCTGTCGTTCGTGGCGGTGTTCCTGTTCGCGGGCACGCTGTCCACCTCGGAGATCGTCAACGCGCAGGCCTCGGGCGGCACGCTGGATCTGCTCGGGCTCGAGATCCCGATGCCCTCCTGGTACGTGATCCTGCTGCTGCCGTCGTTCCTGATCTACGTGGTGTGCGCCTTCGGCGAGGCCGCGCGTATCCCGTTCGACCTGCCCGAGGGCGAGGGCGAGCTGGTGGGCGGCTTCCAGACCGAGTACTCCTCGTCGCTGAAGTTCGCCCTGATCATGATGGGCGAGTACCTGCACACCTTCACCGCCTCGGCGATGGCGATCACGCTGTTCCTCGGCGGATGGCGGGCGCCGTGGCCGATCTCGCTGTGGGACGGCGCGAACACCGGCTACTGGCCGTTCCTGTGGTTCTTCATCAAGTTCGTCCTGGTCTTCTCGTTCGTCGTCTGGGCCCGCGCCTCGCTGCCCCGCGTGCGCTACGACCAGCTGATGGCGCTGGGCTGGAAGGTGCTGATCCCGCTCAACCTGGCGTGGATCATGCTCGTGGCCACCGTCAAGCTGCTCAGGACCGACGGCATCGACCTGACATACGTGTACGTCATCGGGGCGATCGTGGTCGTCGGAGCCTTCGCCGTCTGGTGGCGCTTCGACACCGTGAACCAGCGTCGCAAGGACGCGGACAAGGCCCAGGTCGCGGCCGAGTTCGAGCAGCTCGCCAGCGAGCCGACGGCCGGCGGCTTCCCTGTGCCGCCGCTTGACCTGCCGCACTACCACGGGGTGGAGCGCAAGGAGGTTCCCAGTGGGAGCAACTGATTGGCTGAACCCCGTGAAGGGGTTCGGCGTGACCTTTCACACGATGTTCAAGAAGCCGGTCACGACGAACTACCCGGAGGAGAAGAAGCCCACGGCTCCTCGCTTCCACGGTCGTCACCAGCTGAACCGCTGGCCCGACGGGCTGGAGAAGTGCGTCGGCTGCGAGCTGTGCGCGTGGGCGTGTCCCGCCGACGCGATCTACGTCGAGGGCGGCGACAACACCGACGAGGAGCGCTACTCGCCCGGCGAGCGCTACGGGCGCACCTACCAGATCAACTATCTGCGGTGCATCCTGTGCGGCCTGTGCATCGAGGCGTGCCCGACCAGGGCGCTGACGATGACCAACGAGTACGAGCTCGCCGACTCCAGCCGTGAGAGCCTCATCTTCACCAAGGAGATGTTGCTCGCGCCGCTCACCCAGGGCATGGAGCAGCCTCCGCACCCCATGCGGCTCGGCGAGACCGAAGAGGACTACTACCGCTTGGGGCGCGAGAATGGGTGAGACCATCACGTTCTGGGTGCTGGCCGTGGTTTCCGTCGGCGCGGCACTCGGAATGATCTTCAGCCGTAAGGCGGTCTACTCGGCGCTCCTACTCGGCGGCGTCATGCTCTGCCTCGCGGTGCTCTACGCCGTCCAGGAAGCGCCCTTCCTCGCCGCCGTGCAGATCATCGTCTACACCGGCGCGATCATGATGCTCTTCCTGTTCGTGCTCATGCTGGTGGGCGTCGACTCGTCCGACTCGCTGGTCGAGACGCTCAAGGGGCAGCGCTTCTGGGCGGGCCTGGCCGGCGTCGGCTTCGCCGTCCTGGTGATCCTCGCGATCGGCAACGCGCTGTTCGTGCCCGAGCCCGTGGGCATGGCCGCCGCCACCGAGCAGGCGGGTGGCAACGTGCCGGCGCTGGCCAGGCTGGTGTTCACCCGCTACGTCTTCGCCTTCGAGGTCACCTCGGCGCTGCTGATCACCGCCGCGCTCGGCGCGATGGTGCTGGCGCACCGCGAGAAGGCCGAGCCGAAGGCGTCGCAGAAGGACCTGTCGCGCGCCAGGTTCGCGGAGGGCGACCCGTCGCCGCTGCCCGCGCCCGGCACCTACGCCAGGAACAACGCCATCGACATGCCCGCGCTGCTGCCCGACGGCTCGGTCGCCGAGCTGTCGGTCAACAGGCATCTCGCGCGCTACGACGTCGAGCAGGGCCACCTGCCCGACGACCCCAAGCTCGCCGAGGGCATCAAGCACGTGGCCGAGGAGGAACCCGTGACCGAGCCGCGCGAGGTGACCAAGTGACCACCGAGTACCTTGTTCTCTCGGCCCTGCTCTTCGCGATCGGCGCGCTCGGCGTGCTGATCAGGCGCAACGCGATCGTGGTCTTCATGTGCGTCGAGCTCATGCTCAACGCCTGCAACCTCGCGTTCGTCACCTTCGCCCGCATGCACGGCAACCTCGACGGCCAGATCATCGCCTTCTTCGTGATGGTCGTGGCCGCCGCCGAGGTCGTGATCGGTCTTGCGATCATCGTGACGATCTTCCGAACCCGCAGGTCGGCATCCGTGGACGATGCCAACCTGCTGAAGTACTAAGAGGTGACAGTGGAACCGGCTGAGATCATCCCGCACTCCGGTGGAGTGATCGGGGCCTCCTGGCTGATGATCGCACTGCCCCTCTTGGGCGCGGCGATCCTGTTGCTCGGCGGCCGCCGTACGAACGCCTGGGGGCACTACCTCGGCGTCCTGATGTCGCTGGGTTCGTTCGTCGTCGCGGTGCTCGCCTTCCTCCAGCTTTCTGGTGGTCGGTACAGCATCCACCTGTTCGAGTTCATTCCCGGCATGGCCGACATCAGCCTGCTGGTCGACCCGCTGTCGATCAGCTTCTGCCTGCTGATCACGGGTGTGGGTTCGCTGATCCACATCTACTCGATCGGCTACATGTCGCACGACCCCGACCGGCGCAGGTTCTTCTCCTACCTGAACCTGTTCGTCGCGGCCATGCTGCTGCTGGTGCTCTCGGACAACTACGTCTCCCTGTTCATCGGCTGGGAGGGCGTCGGTCTGGCCTCCTACCTGCTGATCGGCTTCTGGCAGTTCAAGCCGGCGGCGGCGGTCGCGGCCAAGAAGGCGTTCATCGTCAACCGCGTCGGCGACTTCGGCCTGCTGATCGCGATCTTCATCATGTGGACCACGTTCGGCAGCGTCGCCTTCGGCGACATCTCCGGCAAGGTCGGCGAGGCCTCGCAGGGCACGCTCACCGCCGTCGGCCTGCTGCTCCTGCTCGGCGCCTGCGGCAAGTCCGCCCAGCTGCCGCTGCAGTCGTGGCTCCTCGACGCGATGGAGGGCCCGACCCCGGTCTCGGCCCTCATCCACGCCGCGACCATGGTCACCGCCGGTGTCTACCTGGTGGTCCGCTCCGGGTTCATCTTCGAGGGCGCGCCCACCGCGCAGCTGGTCGTCACCATCGTCGGCGTGGCCACGCTGCTGGCCGGTGCCATCATCGGTTGCGCGAAGGACGACATCAAGAAGGGCCTGGCCGGCTCGACGATGTCGCAGATCGGCTACATGATGCTGGGCGCGGGCCTCGGCCCCGCCGGCTACGCGTTCGCGATCGCCCACCTGATCACGCACGGCTTCTTCAAGGCCAACCTGTTCCTCGGCGCCGGATCGGTCATGCACGGCATGAACGACGAGGTGGACATGAGGAGGTACGGCGGCCTGTTCTCGGTCATGAAGGTGACCGCGGTGACCTTCATCATCGGCTACCTGGCGATCATCGGCTTCCCGCTGCTGTCCGGTTACTTCACCAAGGACGGCATCATCGAGACGGCGATGCACCACAACGAGATCCTCGGCTGGCTGGCCGTGATCGGCGCGGGCATCACCGGCTTCTACATGTCGCGGATGGTCTTCATGACCTTCTTCGGCAAGCGTCGCTGGGACTCCGAGGCGCACCCGCACGAGTCGCCCGCCGTCATGACCGTCCCGCTGATCATCCTGTCGATCGGCTCGGTCTTCCTGGGCGGCTACCTGATCCTGGACAACCGGTTCATGAAGTACCTCGCGCCGGCCGTCGGCCTGCCCGAGGCGCTGCCGGAGTTCCACTTCGTCAGCGGCCCCGGCCTGGCGACCCTGGCCCTGGTAGCCGTGGGCGCCGGGTTCGCCTGGGTCAGGTACGGCAGGGCCGACGTGCCCGAGACCGCCCCGCGCGGCTCGTTCCTCACCGTCTTCGCCAGGCGTGACCTGTACGGCGACGCCCTCAACGAGACACTGCTCATGCGTCCAGGACAGTGGCTCACCCGCATCGCGGTGTTCTTCGACAACCGCGGTATCGACGGCCTGGTCAACGGGCTGGCGGCGGCCGTCGGCGGCTCGTCGGGACGGCTGCGCCGGCTCCAGACGGGCTTCGCGCGGACGTACGCGCTGTCCATCCTCTTCGGCGCCGCACTGCTGGCCGGCGCTCTGCTCCTCGTAGGGAACCTGTGATGCCCTGGCTTACGATCCTGATGGCAGTGCCCGCCGTGGGCGCTGCCCTGGTGGCCCTCACGCCGAAGGGCAACGGCAAGCTGGCCAAGCAGCTGGCGCTGGCCGTCTCGGTCGTCGTGCTGGCGCTCACCCTCGCGATGGCCGTGCAGTTCAGCCCGAAGGGGCCGCGCTTCCAGTTCGTCGAGACCTACGACTGGATCCCGAGCTTCGGCGTCCACTACGGCGTCGGCGTCGACGGCATCGCCCTGGTGCTGATCGCGCTGTCGGCGGTGCTGGTGCCGATCGTGGTGCTGGCCTCGTGGAACGACGCCGACGCCCCGCACGCCAAATACTCGGTGAAGACGTACTTCGCGCTCCTGCTGGTGCTCGAGGCCATGATGATCGGCGTCTTCGCGGCGACCGACATCTTCCTGTTCTACGTCTTCTTCGAAGCCATGCTGATCCCGATGTACTTCATGATCGGGTCGTACGGCGGCGCGCAGCGGTCCTACGCGGCCGTCAAGTTCCTGCTCTACTCGCTGTTCGGCGGCCTGCTCATGCTGGTCGCGGTCATCGGCCTCTACGTCATCGCGGGCAAGAACACCTTCCTGTTCCCCGAGCTGATCGGCGCCATCCAGGACCCGACCACGCAGAAGTGGCTGTTCGCCGGCTTCTTCTTCGCCTTCGCGGTGAAGGCGCCGCTGTGGCCGTTCCACACCTGGCTGCCCGACGCGGCGGCGCAGGCCCCCGCGGGCGCGGCCGTGCTCCTGGTGGGCGTGCTGGACAAGGTCGGCACGTACGGCATGCTCCGCTTCTGCCTGGAGCTGTTCCCCGACGCGTCGAAGTTCTTCACCCCGCTGGTGATCGTGCTGTCGGTGGTCGGCATCATCTACGGCGCGATCGTGGCCATCGGCCAGACCGACATGAAGCGCCTGATCGCCTACACCTCGATCTCGCACTTCGGCTTCATCGCCCTCGGCGTGTTCGCGATGACGAACGACGCGGGCGCCGGCGCCACGCTCTACATGGTCAACCACGGCTTCTCGACCGGCGCGCTGTTCCTGATCGCCGGGTTCCTCATCGCGCGGCGCGGCTCGCCGTACATCGAGGACTACGGAGGCGTGCAGAAGGTCACGCCGAAGCTGGCGGGCGTGTTCCTCATCGCGGGCCTGTCGGGTCTGGCGCTGCCGGGTCTGTCGTCCTTCGTCAGCGAGTTCATGGTGCTGATCGGCACCTACGAGCGCTACGCGGTTCCGGCGATCATCGCGGCGACCGGCGTGATCCTGGCGGCCATCTACATCCTGTGGATGTACCAGCGGATCGCGGGCGGTCCGACGGCCGAGCCGGTCAAGGAGTTCAAGGACCTCAACGGCCGCGAGCTGTGGGTGGTCGCCCCGCTGATCGCCCTGATCATCGGGCTCGGCTTCTACCCCAAGCCGCTGCTTGACGTGATCAACCCGGCCGTGGACCACACGCTGGTCTCCGTCCAGGTGGAGAAGTTCACCCCGGCGATTGCCGAGAAGGGGGCCGGACAGTGAACGGCACCATCCAAGCGCCGACGATCGAGTATGGCCAGCTCGCGCCGATGCTCGTGATCTTCGGCGCCGCGATCATCGGCGTGCTGGTCGAGGCGTTCGCGCCGCGCTACCTGCGCAAGTCGATCCAAGTGCCGGTGACGCTGCTCAGCATGGCCGGCGCGTTCGTGCTGGTCATCTTCCAGGTGATCAGCGGGGTGCCGGCCTCGGCCGCGGCGATGGGCGCCATCGCCGTCGACGGACCCTCGCTGTTCTTCTGGGGCGTCATCATCGTCCTGGCCTTCGCCAGCACGCTGCTGGTCCTCGACGACGACAACTTCGTCGCCTCCGCCGCCGCCGTACCCGGCAGCGCCGCGGAGGAGGAGGCGGAGAGCCTCGGTGGCGCGCACACCGAGATCTACCCGCTCATCCTGTTCGCGGTCGGCGGCATGCTGCTGTTCGCCTCCGCCAACGACCTGCTGGTGATGTTCGTCGGCCTCGAGGTCATGTCGCTGCCGCTGTACCTGCTGTGCGGTCTGGCCCGCCGGCGCCGCCTGCTGTCGCAGGAGGCGTCGATGAAGTACTTCCTGCTGGGCGCGTTCTCCTCGGCCTTCTTCCTGTACGGCATGGCCTTCGTCTACGGCTTCGCCGGCTCGGTCGACCTGGGCAAGATCAGCCAGGCGCTCGGCTCGGTGGGCGGCCTGGACACGATGCTCCTCATCGGTCTCGCGCTGCTCGGCGTCGGCCTGATGTTCAAGGTGGGCGCCGCGCCGTTCCAGGCGTGGAAGCCCGACGTCTACCAGGGCGCCCCGACCCCCGTCACCGCGCTCATGGCCTCGGGCACGCTCGTGGCCGCCTTCGGCGCCGTGCTGCGGGTTTTCTGGGTGGCTCTGGGCAACCTCGACTGGGACTGGCGTCCGGTCATGTGGGGCGTCGCCATCCTGACGATGGTCGTCGGCGCGGTCCTCGCGATCACGCAGACGGACATCAAGCGCATGCTGGCCTACTCCTCGATCGCGCACGCGGGCTTCCTGCTCATCGGTGTGATCGCGACCAGCACGCAGCCCGAGGGCAACGCCGCCACGCTGTCGGCGATCATGTTCTACCTGCTCGTCTACGGCATCAGCACGGTCGGCGCGTTCGCCGTCGTCACGATGGTGCGCGACGCGGGCGGCGAGGCAGGCCACCTGTCGCGCTGGGCGGGTCTCGGCAAGCGGTCGCCGGTGCTGGCGGGCGTCTTCGCCTTCTTCCTGCTGGCCTTCGCCGGTATCCCGCTCACCAGCGGGTTCTTCGGCAAGTACGCGGTCTTCGTCGCCGCCGTGGCCAACGGCGCGACGCCGCTGGTCGTCGTCGGCGTGGTCACCTCCGCGATCGCCGCGTTCTTCTACGTTCGCGTGATCGTGTTGATGTTCTTCAGCGAGCCCGCCGCCGACGGCCCGACCATCGCGGTGCCCTCAGCGGCCACCGCGGCTGTTATCACTCTCGCGGCAGCGGTTACGGTAGTGCTGGGGGTTTTCCCGCAGCCTGTCCTGGATCTCGCTGACAAGGCTGCCTCTGCCTTGTTTATCCGCTAAGGGGTTTATATGTCCGCGCCACCGGTTGTTGATCTGCCCATCGACGATGAGCGGTTGGCGCACGACCTGGCCAGCGGTCTCGCATCCGTCGAGAAGCTGCTGCGCACCTCGGTCGAGAGCGAGGACGCCTTCGTCACGGAGGCGTCCAAGCACCTCATCGAGGCGGGCGGCAAGCGCTTCCGCACGATGATGGTGCTGCTGGCCGCGCAGTTCGGCGATCCCTCCGCGCCGGGCGTCGTGCCCGCCGCGGTGGTGATCGAACTCACCCACCTGGCCACCCTCTACCACGACGACGTCATGGACGAGGCGCCCGTCCGCCGGGGGTCGCCTTCGGCCAACGCCCGGTGGGACAACACCGTGGCGATCCTCACCGGCGACTACCTGTTCGCCCAGGCGTCGGAGATCCTCGCCGACCTCGGCGCCGAGGCCATCAAGATCCAGGCGCAGACGTTCTCCCGCCTGGTGCGCGGCCAGATCCGCGAGACGATCGGCCCCTCCGCGGGCGTCGACCCGATCCACCACTACATCCGCGTCCTGGCCGACAAGACCGGCTCCCTCATCGCCACGTCAGGACGCTTCGGCGGCCTGCTGTCCGGCGCCCCCGCCGACGTCGTCGAACGGCTGTCGAGCGCGTGCGAGGCCATCGGGGTGGCGTGGCAGCTCGGCGACGACCTGCTGGACGTTGCCTCCGAGTCCGCCGAGTCCGGCAAGACGCCCGGCACCGACCTGCGCGAAGGGATCAGGACGCTGCCCGTCCTGTACGCGCTGGAGTCGTCGCCGTCGGCGCGGCTGCGGGAACTGCTGGCCGGGCCCGTGGCGGAGGAGGACGTGGCGGAGACGCTGACGCTGCTGCGGGCCGACCAGGGGATGGTGCGGGCCCGGCAGGAGCTGGACGCCTGGGTGAACCGGGCTCGGGCCGACCTGGCCACGCTGCCGGACATTCCGGCGCGGGCGGCGTTCCTGACGCTGTGCGACTACGTGGTGGAGCGGTCGGGCTGACGGGTTTCGGGCTCTTTCGGGTTCTTTAGATTCTCCAGGTTCTTTAGGGTTCTTTTGGGTTCGCCGTGGCGGCGGGGACCGGAGTCCTGCTGGGCGGCGCGCCTTCGCCGGACGGTCAGCGGTGACCGGCGGAGGCGCCAGGGTGGCTTGCCGTACCGGATGAGGTTGGGTGAAGGTCCGCGCGGCGGGCCCGCCGCGCCGTCGCCCGGAGGCTGTCATAGGTGAAGACCGCCAGCGCCAGCCACACGATCGCGAACCCCGCCCACCGGCTCGGCGGCATCGTCTCCTTCACGATCAGCACGCCCACCAGGAACTGCAGGACCGGGGCGATGTACTGCAGCAGCCCGATCATGCTCAGCGGCACCCTGATCGCGCTGGCCGTGAAGAACAGCAGCGGCACCGCCGTCACCAGGCCGCCGCCCGCCAGCAGCAGCGCGTGCCACGCGCCCTGGCTGCCGAACGTCGAGCCGCCCGCCTGCTCCAGGTACACCAGATAGGCCAGCGCGGGCGCCAGCAGCACCAGCGTCTCGACCGTGAGGCTCTCCGCCGCGCCGACGTTCGCCTGCTTCTTGACCAGGCCGTACACGCCGAAGCTGACCGCCAGCGTGAGCGCGAGCCACGGCAGACGGCCGTAGTCGAGGGTCAGCACGAGTACGGCCAGCGTGCCGAACCCGACCGCCACCCACTGCAGGGTCCGCAGGCGCTCCTTCAGCAGGATCACCCCGAACAGGACGCTCACCAGCGGGTTGATGAAGTAGCCGAGCGCCGTCTCGACCACGTGGCCCGAGTTGACGCCGTAGATGTAGGTGCCCCAGTTGACGGTGATGAGCAGCGCCGCGAGCGCCAGCAGCCCGAACTGCCTCGGCTGGAGCTGCCTGAACCACGACCAGTGCCTGCGTACGGCGAGGATCCCCACCACGGCCACCAGTGACCACGCCATGCGGTGGGCGAGGATCTCGACCGGTCCCGAGGGCTTCAGCAGCGGCCAGTAGAGCGGGAAGAGGCCCCACAGCGCGTAGGCGGCGACACCATAGAGGACTCCACGACGTTGGTCAGGCATGTAACCGATTTTCGCCCCTTACTCCATTAAATACAAATGCGTATTGCTATCTGGGATGATGTAGGGACTCTAAAGTGTTGGAGCGTAGGGTTGATGGAGGAGGAGGTGGATCATGGGCTGGCTGTTCGGCTCGCACAAGACATCGATGGTGAACGCCTCGGACGCCCTCCCGGGACGTTCGACGCCGATGCCCGTACCCGCGCGCCACGCGGTCCTCGACGCTCCGCTCGCCGGAGCCGAGGGTGAGATCGCGGACTTCGGCCTCGGGTGCTTCTGGGGCGCCGAGCGGAAGTTCTGGCAGACTCCGGGCGTCGTGTCCACGGCGGTGGGCTACCAGGGCGGCTACACCCCCAACCCCACGTACGAGGAGGTATGTTCCGGCGGCACGGGACACACCGAGGTCGTGAGGGTGGTGTACGACCCCTCCAAGGTGTCGTACGGGGAGCTGCTCAAGGTGTTCTGGGAGGCCCACGACCCGACCCAGGGCATGCGCCAGGGCAACGACGTCGGCACGCAGTACCGGTCGGCGGTGTACGTTCACTCACCGGAGCAGGAGAAGGTGGCGCTGGCCTCCAGGGACGCGTACCAGCAGGTGCTGACGTCGGCGGGCTACGGCAAGATCACCACGGAGATCGCCCAGGCGGGCGAGTTCTACCTTGCCGAGGAATATCACCAGCAGTACCTTCACCGCAATAAAAACGGCTACTGCGGGATAGGCGGCACAGGCGTGGCCTGCCCGATCGGCTTGACGTCGGGCGAGGCCTGAGCAGTGCCCTTACGGACGCCTCGGGAGCACCTGGAGGACATTCGCCGGCGACCGGGGGCATACGGCCTGGACGGCTCGTACCGGCTGTTCACGACGTACATCGCCGGGTTCGACGCGGGCGGTGGCCACACTCTCCTGGAAGGCTTCAGGGAGTGGCTGATCGTCCAGGCGAATGGGGGTAACAACCTCGTCTGGGAGGCGCTGGTGCTCATGCTGGCGTTTCCCGGCGAAACTGTACTGCTCTCTTCCGTGCGGGTGGATGACGAGCGGAACGCGGTCGCTGTAGACGTGCTCTTCGATGTGCTTGAACGTTTCCTGGCCGATCGTGATGGGCGGCCAGGTGGGCGGAACATGATCCAGGCTGCCTATGACCAGTGGCTCAGTCAGCAGAGCTGGATGCAGCCGTAGACGGGCTGTATAGATGGGCACGCAGAGTGATCGCGGCGACAAGTTTCTCTACAGGGTCAAGGCCGCCCGCCTGCGGCGGTCGGCGCGCGTCGGGGCGGTCGCTGGCCGCGCTGCGGCTCTCCGGCCGGTCGCGGCCAGCGCCGCCCACGCGCATAACCACCGCCACGAAGGACCCGAGACGGCGAAACTCACGACGAAAGGGACATCAACGCGCGTATCGCATTCGCAGCTCGTCCATTGCGAGGTCCCAGAAGGACCTGTAACGCTTAGCGCCGGGTTTCCATGGCGCGAGATACCAGGCTTCCCACTCACCTTCAGCGGTGCGGACGTGGGGATTGAGGAGAGCCACTCCGTCATCCCAGTATCCGGTCAGAAGGGTGTCGGGCACGTACTCCCCTCTGTAATGGATGGAGTCCTGCTCCGGTCCGTAGACGAAGTAGAGCTCGTCGGGCACGCTCCATGAGTTGTCCTGCTTAGGTTCTGACCAGCTCTCGGCGATCGAGGGATCGACATCACGGAGCCAGCCGACTTCTTCGACACGCAGCAGGCAGCAGTCATCGTCGCTGCCCCACCCGTTGGCGAACAGGAGAAACTGCCGGTAACTCGGCGGCAGCTGCACGCCCAGCCGCTCTTCAAGCTCGCGGACCTCTGCTTCGGTAGCCGGGGGATAAAGATCGCCGAGTGGACTGACCGCCGGGTGATCAAAACCCTCGGTCACCGGATGGCTTGCGGGGAGGCGTTCAGACCATGCGCACTGGGCACTCATCGCGAGAAGATATCCCGTTTCGAGTGGCTGCTGCACGTGCAGCACAAGCTTGGGCCGTCCCTCCCGATAGCCTCCAGGTGTGGGACATGAGAGATGATCAAGGTACGGCGTCTATCGATGCTGAGCGTCCCGCAGGTCACCCAGCACACCGGACCACAGGAGCGTCGCTCTCCTAATGCAGGTGTCGTTCGAGGCGGTAGCTTGGCTGAGGTCGTGACGATCGCTCACTTCGCTCACCAGCGTTCGGGCCGGGGCGATCGCCGCCAAGGACCTCCTTCGTCGGCCCTTGCCACTGGGGCTCCGCTACTGCGCGTTGATCTTGCTAGCGGGTTTGCTAACAACGGCTACAGATAGCCGTGGACGCTCCTGGATGCTGGCCCTGCCGAACATACCCACCGGCCAGGGCGATCGACTGCGGCGGACGCACCTGGACAGTCGTGAAGTCCCTACGGATCAGAAGGTTAGGGGTTCGAGTCCTCTCGGCCGCGCTCCAGGTCAAGGCCGAAGGAAGCGTGACCAGTGAGGCGACGTTCTTCGACACCAACTCTTCCTGTAGGGCATGGCCGATGACCAAGCGGAGTACGCGCCGCCCGCGCGGATGTCGAACCCCTTCACACGTTGGTGAGCGTCAGCGCTGAACTCGCCGTTCGCGCCAGCGGTGCTCCGGCCCGATCTGGGCCAGCCGCCTCGTTCTCAGCGATCAGTTTGGATAGAAGTCCAGGTCATCCTCGTCGGGCTTGACCGGCGCGTACTGCTGCAGCTCACCGTCCCTCAGCATCCATACCCTGAAGAACCAGTCCTCCTGATCCATCACGAAGACCTGCAACGCGTTCGGGCAGCGCCAGGGCTTCTGCGCGATGTGATCAAGGACTGCGTTCAGGTCGGCGTGGTTGAGCGCACCGGCCCACACATCGCACTCTGGGTACTTCCCCCCGCCCCATGCCGTGTTCTGACCGGTGGTCTCACGGAGAAAGCCACACCCTTGCCCCGGCGTATCCCCTCGAAGCGGCGCCTCCGTGCGCAGCCACTCGCTCAACGCTTCCACGTTCGGACGATCATCCGGATGGACCGACACCATCACGTTGGCTACCCAGCTCATTGGGCTATTGTCCGCCACAGCGGATCATCAGGGTTGACAGCCCTGGCTGGTCAGATTTCTCGGGCCTTGACGGCCCTGTGCTCCGGGTCGGGTTGCCATCGATTTACCCGGGTACCGCTGGGTGATCGTACAGGCGTCCAATGGATGAAGGTTCGGCAGCGCGGGATTTGTGGGCTCTCCAGCCACCCGTAAAGGCTGAAGATCAACCACGCTGCCGAACCCGCTTCGTGGAGCCGTCCAGGGGGAGCGGTCCCTGCCCTTGCTTCAGGCCACGCCGCGCAGTCTTACCGGTCTGAGGCTTACCTGGCTGCGCGCCTCGGCCTGCAGGTGCTTGTGCAGCTCGCCCAGGTTGCCCCCGCACCGTACGTTCGAGAGCCCGCTGTGCGCGGGAACCGAGACGATGCGAAACGCGTACCAGCCGCCCCCGGCAGCTTCCTGGATCTCCCAGCCGGGGAACGCGGTGGTCAACTCGCGCAGGGTCACCGCCATGACGGCTCCCCGGCGATCAGCTCGGACAGCGGGTGCGCGCTACGAAGGTCCGCATAGCGCAGCGCTACGCGTCGGGCGGCGCGGGAAGGATCTGCGGTGGGGTGCCAGGCGTAGACCATTCGCTCTCTGGTGGGGTTCCAGCCTGCACGCCACCAATACCGCTCGTGGTCGCACCACACCACCAGATCGACCCAGACGGACACCAGGGCCAACCCGTATCCGTCATGAACGTCAGCACGGATGCGCTGGTCTTCGAGCGCTCTCAGGAGAGCATGCGCGCTCTGGATGGGGCCGAACGCGATCAAGGGTGGCGTGGCGAGCATGTCTTCCCCGGATGAGATCGGATGACGATGCGTACGCCCCCAGCAAAGCGCCGGAGCATCTCTACCGGAGTAGCCCTCCTCGGACCCGGGGGAGGCCGATGCCGGATCACGCTAGGGGCCAAGGGGGGCCAGGAAGGGGCCAGCGCCGTGAATCGGCGTGTGATCACGGATTGGCGGATCGACGCCGGAGCATACTGTCGCCATGGATCGCGGCAGCCTGATTCGAGAGCTCCGCTTGACGCATGGCTGGTCTCAGGGCCGACTCGCCGCCAAGCTCTGTGAGGTATCCCAGCACGCGACTGTCACGCGTGAAGACGTGTCACGTTGGGAACGCGGGAAGCGCATCCCAGGCCCGTTCTGGCTCAGGCATCTGGCTACAGTGCTGGAGGTACCCCTCACGGCACTGGAGAGCGATCCCGTGAAGCGCAGGACCTTTCTCACCGACGTTGCCGCCGTCGCCATCGCCCCTGTGGCGGCTTCCGACATCATCGAGCACGGCTTCGCCGCCGCACTGACCAAGCGGCCTGATCTCGACTACTGGCACGCCAAGCTCGCGAAGTATGGCAGTGACTACATGTCGTTGGGGGCCGCCGAGATCCAACGCCGCCTTGCTGGTGACCTCGTTGTGCTTCAACAGCAGCTTGACCTACCCGGCATCTGGAGCGTGGCCGCCAAGCTCATGACCCTGTACGGCAAGACCTTTCCCGGCTCTGACGGGTCGAAGGCCGTCAACTGGTACCTCATGGCGACGCAGGCTGCCGACCGGTCGGACGACGACACGGCCCGTGTGTGGGTGCGTGGACGGGCGGCCATCGCCCTGGGGTACGAAGGCGCGTCGCTCTCGGTGGCCGAATCCTTCGCCAACCAGGCGCTTGCCATCGCTGAGAAGCCGTCGCTCGGGAGGCTGAACGCGCTCGTGGGCAAGGCGCACGTGGCGGCGCTTCGCGGCGACGTCAGGGGAGCGCGCACCCTGTTGGAAGAGGGACGCAGAGTATTCGATGTCGCAGGGTCGGAGGAGCAGGAGTCCGATTACGCCGTTCCATTGTGGCGGATGAACGTGTTCGTCAGCTTGCTGGCGGCGCGTCTTGGTGACGAACGCACGGCGCTCCAAGCACAGGAGGTCGCGGTCAAGAACCTCCCATCAACGCTGCCCAGGTTCGCGACCCACCTTGAGATGCATCGGGGCTTGATGATGGCTCGCGCCGGCGATCGGGTTGGCGGCGTCGCGTACGCCCGTACGGCCCTGGACAGGTTCCCTCCCGAGAAGCACAGCCTTACCTTGCGCATGCTGATGGAGGAAGTTCAGCAGAGCTGACATTGGAGGCGTCGAGGAAAGCCGCCTCTAGACTCTAGATCCCAGGTCAGGCCATCAATGGGCCTCTAGGCCACCCTCTAGACCTAGAGGGTGGCACCTCTAGGTCTAGAGTCTCCGGCACACCACGCTAGGCCGCGTTGTCCTCTCGTCGGCGGGCGATCTCACGGGCGGTGGCGATGCGTTGGCGGGCGAGTTTGGCCCAGAACGGCTCTCCGTTGCGGAGACCGCTTCCGGCATAGCGCCATTCGCTGATCGTGTGCGTCGTGTCCGGGTCGGGGGCCGGGAGACCCAGCAGAAGGCGGGCTTGCTCGGCGCGGTAGTCGGCCCGTGCCTGCCGTAGCTCTCCAAGAGTGATCGAGTAGTGGCGTGACTTGGTGGAGAAGTGGCCTCGATAGCCGAGCATGTGAGCCCACTGCCGAAGCAGCAGCTCTCGGTACGGAGGAAGGTCAGCCAGGCTGAAACACGTGTAGATCATGCGACGGGCATGCTCAGACACCTTCAGCCGCGCGATCTCCCACGGTTGCCGGATCGGGCGATCGACGGTTCCGGCCGACTCGGCACCCTTGGTGGCGTACTTGGCCACGTACGCGGCCACCCGCTGATCGCTCATGCCGTCCAGGTCGGCCGAGACGTACACGGGTCGCACGTCGAGCTGATCTCCCCAGCGAACGGCCACCAGTGGACCGCCCGCCCGTCCGTCTTGCGGTCCGTCCGCCAGGTCGACCGAGATTCGTCCGGCGGTCTGGCGTATCGCCTGGTCCAGCAGTTCGACCGTGAACCGGTCCGGGGGACGGTCGGACGGTCCGTCCGGTCCGTCGAGCCGGATCACAGCGTGGAAGTGGACCAGACCGCGAGCCTGGTACTCGGCGACCTTGGCGTACGACAGGCGGACCGTCCGGCGTAGCTCGGTCCGGGTGACGCCGAGCATGCGCGCCAGGGTGGACGGCATGCTCTTGGTGAACTCCCGCCACAGCGCGCCCGCGTGAGCGTTCCACAGCACGGCCCCTATGTAGTCGTAGCAGTCCACGCACAACGGTTGCCCGACCTGGGAGTCGTCGCGGTCATGCCGCAGCCCGCACCCTTCCGGACGCCCGTGCTCACAGATCGGGCGGTCGCGGCGAGGACGGCACGGCAGGGTCTTGCCTCCTTGCTCTCGGTGAGTGTGAACCGCGCCGAAGGACGGGGCGGTGAAGGTGGCGAACACGCGCGGATGCCCGCTCACCTCCTCAGGCACGCCCTTGCCGCCGCGCAGCCCGGAAATGATCAGGTGGTAGGTGTCGTCCTTGTAGACCGCCGAGCAGGCCGGGCACCGGGAGGCGCGGCGGTTTCCGCAGGCCGTGAGCAGGAATCCGGTCGGCTCATCGGCGGTCCGGTACACGTCCAGGACCTCACCCGTCCGACTGTCCAGGGTGAACCTCTCGCCGTGCAACCGGACGGGCTGAGCGCAGCCGCCCGTGGCGTACACCATGCGTTGCCAGCGGGCGAAGTCCGGCATGGCCGCACGCTGCATCGCGGCAAGCAGGTCGGGCGATAGGGAGGGTGCCTGTTTCACGCGGCATCCCTCCCGGACGTGTCGTCGGGCTGGGACTCGATGGCAACGCACACGCCGAGGACGGTGGCGATGCGCTGCCATTTCTCCTCAGACCAGCGAGGCGACCGAGCGGCTTGTTGCCTGCCCCACTCCCTGGCAGACAAGGGGGTTGGTCGGTCCAGGTGGCCTCCTTTCCTCGTGGGTGGAGCCACCGCCGCACCTGACATTCACGACGAAGCGCACGCCGTCAGGGCAGCCTGAAGACAGCCGTTGGCGGGTGGAGCGCAGCAGCGAGGAAGATCAGTAATGGAGTGCGGCGAGAGTGTGCATGGCGCGCTCTGTGTGGACACCTACCGTCGGGCCGGGGCCCTCCGACGGATCATCGGTGGTCGAGAAGTGATGGTTGCCCGGACTCGTGTATGCGCCTGAGGTGATTCGCCGAGATGCTCGCTGTGTCGTGCCGTGGGGTGGTCGGTAGCTTCTTGCGTAGATCGGTTCTACCACCATGATGACGCGTTCATGCAGCTCAAGGTTCCGGCAACGGCGTGTGTGTAGACGTCCGGCGGCGTCCGGCTACATACGGTTGCGTCCGCTGGCGTCCGGCTGCCTACGGATGCACAGGGGCAGAAGTAAGGGAGCTGTGACCTTTGAGTAAGGTCGCAGCTCCCGAAGACGTCCTGGACGTCCCGCCGCTCAGCCTTCCTTCCAGACGGGCTCAAGCAGATCAGGATTGAACGGCTTCCGTCCCTTGCCGCTGGGATAGATGATCACGGCGTGGAGGGCTTCACGGATGTAGGTGCGCTTCACGGACAGGGGCAGGCCACCCTCATCCTCCGACAGGTACCACCGTCGTCGGATCTCGGTCAGATCGGTGTCCGAACGGCTTCGCCGCCTCTGGGCCGACGCGGTGAAGCTCTGCGCTTCCGAGCGAAGCCGGGCAATGCGCTTCTCCAAGTCGGGAGCGCTGGAGAAGAAGAGATCATTGCTGATGTGCCCCGCTGTCCACTGCTTTCGGAGTTCTTCCAGACGGTTCTTCGCGTCCTCGTATTCAGACTGCTTGGGCCACTCGCTGGGCTCCGCCGATGCGGCGAGTCGCACCTCTTCGAGCTTCGCTAGGACCGCTTCCGAGATGTACAAGTCCACCATGTCGCCGCGCCGTCCCACACCACCACAGCCGCCCACTGTCGTGCCGGGGCAGATGTAGATGTGCTGAACGCAGTCCTTGCTGTGGGTGACGCGGAGAGGGGCGTTGCAGAGTGAACCGTCCTCCTTGGGGCGCCCGCAGCGCAGGAAGCCGGTCAGCAGGTAGTTGGGCTCCCGGAAGTCCTGCGCGAGCACGTGACCAATGCGCCCGTCCCGATAGACGAAATGACCCTTGCGTGAGTCGAACAGGTTCCTGACTGCCATCCATTGCTCAGGGGTGACGATCGACTCCCACTGCCCGACCACGGGGTTTCCGTCAGCGCCCCTCACCAGTTCCCCATTGATCTCACGCCAGCCGCAGACGCGAGGATTCGACACCGTGATCTTGAGCGAACTGGTCAACCATTCGTTGCCGAGTGACGTCTTCACGCCGATCTTGCGCCACTCATTCGTGATCGAGTGGAGCGAACGTCCTGAGATCAGGTCGAGGATCGCTTGCCGCACCAGAGGAGCCTCTTGCGGGTCGAGTGTCAGGCGATCGGGCTTCCACCCGAAGGGCCGAGTCCCGCCCACGGGCAGGCCCTGCTCTGCACGTGTTCGGTGAGAGCGACGCATGCGGCGTTGCATCTTGCGGACCTCCATCTTGGAGATGACCGCACCGAAGAGGCCCATGCTCTCGGCGTCCTCGTTGTAGAGGTCCTTCGCGCCGCGAGCGTCGGCGAAGACACGCCCGTCCTGGTAGGTGATCGCTTCCACGAATCGTTCGTAGTCGCCAGGCCGCCGGGCAAGGCGGTCTTCGGCCACGATGACGATGCCCTGCACGGCCGTACCGTCAGGCAGCTCTCCAGCGCGGAGCACCTTCAGCATCGCTTCGAAGTCTTCGCGGACCACGTCTGCCTTGGCAGCCGACTTGTCGTTGTCCGTGTACTCATGGACGACCGTCCAGCCGAGGCGAGATGCCGTCTCGCGGTTGAGCTTGTGCTGGTCCTGAACTCCGTGTTCGTCCCGCCTGATGTCGGCGGAGATGCGAGCGTAGGAGACGACGGGGATAGCCGAGCCGAGCTGAGCCATGGGGGACCTCCGCCAGAATTATTGCGCCTGATGAAGGTCTACCACCAGCAGTACCTTTTCAAGAATCCTGGAGGATACTGCGGGATCGGCGGCACCAACGTCAAGCTGGGTGACCCGTCAGAATGGTCCTGCCCCACGGGCTTGACGACCTCTGAAGAGTAGACCTCCGAGTCTGTGAGGCCTCCGTGTACGGCGAACACGCCGTTTCGGGGGTCTCAGTCGTTTCAGGGGCTTTTCTTAGGTGCCACGAAGGAGCCCATACCCGGGGTGGTGATGATGAGGCCATCCTCGCGGAGTTGGGCAGTCACCTTGCGGATGGTCACGCGGGCGACGTGGAACTCGGACTCCATCTGCACCTCTGAGATGAGGTGGTTGGGCGGGTACTCGCCTGACTCGATGCGTGTGCGTACGACCTCGTAGATCTGCACCCACTTGGGTCGTGTCGGGTCGTACGTGATCACGGCTGACACTGTAGGCAGCCATAGCCGGGATGCCATAGAAGCTCATAGCTATAGACAGGTATAGAGATGCTGTGTAGCTTCCATGGGATGGACGCCTTGAAGCGGCTGGCAGAAGACTTCCCTGGCTGGTCAGTCTGGCGCGCTCGCGCCGAACATGGTCCGGGCGATTGGTATGCGACCCGGAGGGCATTCCGCCTCTCCGGTGCAGAGCTCAATGCTGGCCTCTGCATGACGGTGTGCGCCCTGACGCTGGACGACCTCGCGCGCGTCCTGGACGCTCAAGTTGAACTCCAGGCCGATCACCAATGAGTACCGTGGACAGGAACCTCCATGCCTCGGTCTGCGATCCGGCGGATGTTCCCGACTTGGAGTGCCCCGGCGTATCCGTTCACCCAGGCCGCGCTCTGTTGAACCACATCACTCTGTCCTGGCAGGACCAGCCACTCGGTCCTTACCGCGTGGTGGACCATACCTGCGCGTGTACCGCTGTCGTCTACGAACTGGTGGCTATCGGCGGCATCTTCCAGATCCACAGGCTCGTACAGTCCGACCCGCCATCGCACACCTATACAGGGGCCTGGCGCCGCTCAGAGGCGCGGGGATGGTGGCTCCGCATACTTCTGGGCACCGCTCGCTGAGCAACTCATTACGAGATTCTCCATGACCGTCCAACGGCGTCCGCTGCCATCCCTCCGGCCCTGGTCGGCGGCCTGTTCGCCAAGATCCCGGTCCACCAATGTCCACGGCTGTTCGGGGTCGTTGTTAGCACCCGCGTTAGCAAGATCACGTAATAGGGTGCTCGTCGGGGAGTGGGTCGCGGCCGGTGCTCACATCTCTATCTCGGGTCGAGTACGCGCGTCATCCAGATCGTGTTGCCACGTTCGGCGTCCTCGGTGATGCGGTCGCTTCGGTGGAAATCGAGTTTCTCGAGGACGCGGAACGAGGGTGCGTTCCACTCCCATACGGTCGCCCAGAGTCGTCGACGTCCTGTTCGAGTCGCGGCTTCGATGACAGCACGGGCGGCTTCTGTCGCGTAACCATGGCCGTGAGCTCGTTGTGCCAGCTCATACGCGATCTCAGGTTCGTCGAGAGATCCCTGGCCGACAGTCAATCCGCAGTACCCGATGAACTCACCGGTGTCTCGCAGCTCGATCGGCAGCAACCCGAGCCCCGGATCCGCCGCCAGCGGATTGCTAAGGAGCCAGCCGCGGATGTCCTCGACCGTCGGGCGTCCCTCGGCGTCGATCCGCCGTACCGGCGGCACTCGTGTATCCCGCTCAAGCCATAACCCGCGGTACGCCTCGGCATCCGACGGCACCCACCGCCGCAACCGCAGCCGCTCGGTCACCAGCTCCGCCGGTAGATCCTTATAGGTCCCCACCCGCCCAACCTAACCCGGTGCTGGCCAAGACCGGAAAACGGCTGCAAGAGGCGGACGTAGAGCTTCTCAACTGCGTTCGCCTTTGTCGATCGTCATCGATCTCACGTCGGCTCTAGTCGTGTTCACGATCTGTTCGCCGCAACCAGGCCGGCACGAGGACGCCAACCACACCCACCAGATACGGGCCCGATTGACCCGGCGGCGGATGCGACGCCTTCCAAGCTCATAGCGGTCAGCATAGAGCGAAGAAGCCCCGTGCGATTAGCGTGCGATTGGCCACGGCCAATCCGGGTCAAATCGGGAGCACTCGGGACATGGTGGCCGATGGCCGGATTCACGCTTGATGAAGGTGGTCAGGAGCGGTCTCGAACTGCCGACCTTCCGCTTTTCAGGCGTAGCAATCGCCCTGCTACTTCTCGATGAGCTGCGGATGGTGGGCGCTCGAGGGTAGCGGGTGTGTGCCACTGGTGGAGGACGTTGCCGTCAGCGTTGCCGTCACCTCAGCCATGGTCACCCGGTGCCGAGTCCCGACGAAGACATCCCAGGAGCTTTGATGTCAAGCAGCAGCCTCTTGGGCATGGTGGGACCAAGCGGTCGCCTCGTCGTAGAGGGTGCCGCTCTT